>DNPQ01000221.1 GCA_003501335.1 Bacillota bacterium | reverse complement strand
ACGAGCTAATGTTGCCGGGAACAGCAGGGATTTGGCTTATAATCCGATTGTAATTGATGCCCAGAACAACCAGTTTAAGATTAAGGTGGATGAGGGATCGACACAAACCCTTACTTTAACGCAAAAAACGTATGATGGCTCAGGTGGTCATCAATTAGAGGATTTTGCCAATGATATTCAGGCTCAGTTGAATAATGCCGGTTTTAAGCCTCCGGTTTACGTAAAAATAAACACCAATAATCAAATTTCCTTTTACTCCGGTGTTAAACCAGATGATGGTGTTCCTCATAATATTGTGTTGAAAGACGGACCTTCCATTAAGGATATTGGTAAAGTGAAGAGCGCTACACCAACTAAAGTGCAATTGGATTCAGCCCAAAAAACCGTTGTTCCCAATTATTATCAGGGATGGACCATCCGGATTGCCAGCGGCACAGGGGTTGGTGAAATGAATACGATTACATCCTACGATCCGGAAAAACAAATTGCCGATGTGGCAATTCCCTGGATTAAGACTCCTGATAAAACTTCAAGTTACGAGTTAATTCCGCCTTTTAACGGACAAACTGAAGTCGCACCGGGAGGGAAAATCGCTTTGCCCGCACACGGCTCCATAGCACCTTTAGATAATTTTTATAACGGGATGACCATTAATATTGAAGATGGGGTCGGTAATACTGAGTCTCATAAAGTTGTCGGGTATTCGAATGCAACCGGAGAAATTGGCATTGAGCCTGATAATTTTACTTTAACTGGCCCGGTTACTTATACAATTCTGCCGGCATCCAAAGGAGACGCCGTTACGCATGATCCTACCGGTTCGTCCATTGATCTATCAAGTGATTCCAGCCAATTGAAAGATTTTTATAAAGGGGCTTCACTCACTGTTACTTTTTTGGATGGTTCCACAGAGACCCGCAAAATTACGGGTTATGATGAGGTCAGTAAGATAGCCGCTGTTGATCATCCGTGGACTAAAACTTTTGATCGCTGGGCTCAATATTCAATTTCGGATACCACTTTGACCCAAATGGGATTTCAAAATCAAGACACCACCCAGGAAATCATTGGCAATCCATTAGCGGACGTGACGCAAGTATTGGGACGTTTTCCGGTTCGGAAAGATGTTCAAACTGTGGATGGATCCACAGTTACTTTAAATCCGCTGGATTCTAATGATAATCCCGATTACTATAAAAACTGGACCATGACGATTACGGATGGACCGGGTACCGGTCAGAGCCAGGTGATTTCTTCTTCCAATAAGAATGTGGTTACGGTCGGCACTCCCTGGGATCCTCAACTGGCCCAAAATTCAAAGTATGCCATCCGGCCTCCTTTGATTGGCAAGGTTGCGGCATCTGCAAGCAACGGGCCGCCGCCCGATTTAAAATTGGCGGGGAACTCCAGTGCAGTACCGGATTTTTATAAGGGAATGACAGTGACCATCACTGACGGGAAAGGCGCCGGTCAAACCCGGACCATTGAAAGTTATGATCCAAATACCCAAAGTGTTACTTTGGATAAAGATTGGGAAAATCCCATACCGGATGCCAGCTCTTCCTATTCGATTGATGATGCTTCCGATGTGGCCGGTAATAGTAAATTCGTTATCACGGTCGGGATCGATAAACCCCAGGAAATAAGTTTGGATGGCGGAGACTATAATCCTGCCCAATTGGCCAGGAACATTCAAGAACGGATTAACGAGCGAGGCGGGCACTACGCCAATGTACGGGTGTTGCTGACTACCGATAAACGCTTAAAGGTAGTCTACCACGATCCCGATCTTAATGATAGTGATGCTCCCTTGTCAATTAAATTGAATTCGGGTTCAAAAGCTGATATTTTGCCCCACATGGGTTTTTCGGACGGAATTTATTCCGGATCGACTGAGCCCAATTTTGAAGGGAATTGCAGTGATATTAATTATGAGGTTAATTTTGGAGTCAAAATTAAGGTCAATACTTCCGGAGATAGTTTGTTCGATCCGGTTTTCCAGCATTTGTCAGAAACCAGTATCAATTTAAGGGGCGCTAATACCAAAGCTTTGTCAGAAAATGACTTGGCCCATATTACCAAAGATATTGACAATATTTTAATCACCCAGGGCGAGATTGGAGCCAAGGTCAATCGGTTGAGCAGCAGCACGGAGCGCTTTAATGGGTTGTCGGATAATATTACTAAACTTCAGAGCGACGTTGAAGATGTTGATGTTTCCAAAATGATTAGCCAATTTGAAATGCGTAAAACAGCTTATCAAGCTGCCCTTCAAATTGGCGGCCAGATTTTACCCATGAGCTTGTTGAATTATCTCAAGTAATGCGTATAGGGAGCCGTAATTTAAATTAATCAGGCGCGATTGGATCAAAAGGAGCTGTCCCAGAAGTAAAGGCACTAGAAAAATACATCAGTGTAATACACCCTAAGTGGCCAAATCTAAAAAATAATTGATACGTTCGGAAAGAAAGGATTAACAGGATGAAAATCGCCACAAAGTTTTTTGGATTGATTGAGATTGATGAAAAAGAATGCATCAACTTTAGCCATGGCATTCCGGGGTTTGAAAATTTTCATCGCTATTTTATCAAAAAGTATAAGGAACAGTCGCCTTTTTTGGTGATGCAGTCAACCGAAAAGACAGATTTAGCTTTTATCTTGATTGAGCTGGAACAGATTATTCCCGGTTATTCTATTGATCTGGATGACGATATTGTGGCAGAATTAAAACTAACCGAACCAGCCGATGCCATTGTCAGAGTAATCGTAACTTTACCGGAGGATGTAAACAAGGCGACAGTGAATTTGGCAGCGCCGATTATTATTAATTTTAAATCGGGACTCGCTAAACAAATTATCCTGAATAATCCCCAGTACAGTTTAAAACATCCTTTGTTTGCCCCTGAAGAAGAAAAGGAGGTTCTCCAAGCGACACCTTAAGGGATGACTAAAAAGATTATTCTTTTCATAAAATAAAAGGGATTTTTTGACTTTCAGAGAAAATAAAAATTGTGGATTCAAGGCTCAATATGAATATTGTATGATGATGAAGGTTCAAGGAGGATCCCGATGCTCGTTTTGACCAGAAAGCTTAATGAAAGCATCATGGTAGGCGATGATGTTAAAATAACGATTGTCGATGTCAAGGGTGATCAGGTGAAACTTGGTATTACAGCTCCAAGGCAAGTAGCTGTTCATCGAGAAGAGGTTTATCGGGAGATCCAAAAGGAAAACCAACTTGCCACCAGCGGCAAGCCGAATCTCGAAAGCTTAGAAAAGTTGCTGAAGAAATAACCGGTGGGGAAAATATTCCCCTAAAGTTTTTAGGGTTTTGTTTCGATATTTATAATGAAAGAAATATTGTAGACAGAATTAAATCATCACCCGTGATATTAAAAAGGTTCTTTAATATCATCGGCGATGGTTTAATGACCATCGACCTTAAAGCGACTAAGGGACGGCCGACTTAGAAGTGATAAGGGGAAAAAAGGGGTATGGATGCCCTTAAAAATTTCAAGGAGGACAAAAAATTATGATTATCAATCACAACTTACCGGCATTAAATGCCCTGCGTAACTTGAACGGAAATGATAAACTCCATTCAAATGCCGCAGAAAAACTATCTTCCGGTCTCCGGATCAACCGGGCTGCGGATGACGCCGCAGGTCTGGCAATATCCCAGAGCATGCAGAGTCAAATCGAAGGTTTGGATCAATCAACCCGAAATGCCCAAGATGCGACTTCACTAATTCAGACCGCTGATGGTGCTTTGAACGAATCTCAATCCATCCTTACCCGTATGAGAGATTTGGCAGTTCAATCCGCTAACTCGACTTATACGGATAATGACCGTTCTACCATGCAACAGGAAGTTGATCAATTAAAGGATGAATTGAATCGTATCGGTAATACGACTGCATTTAACAACAAGACTTTGCTAGATGGTTCGTCGGCAGCCGTATCTTCTTCCAATGATGCTTCCACCAAAGTCTTTATGCGTGGTGCCATTCAGGATAAAGGTGTTTCTTCAGCCGGTACTTTTAAGATCGATGTAAGCTTGAGAGCGGCTGGTACTGCCGAAGTTCAACAGTCCAACATCATGACCAACAAAAATACGGGTCTCACTGCAACGGGTGAAACCCAATTGAAAGACGTCTCCAACTTCTATGATGCCGGCGGAAAGTTCTTAGTGGAAAATCCGCAGAACATTTCATTGGTTGAAGGCGACGGAAAAGCAACCACGATCACTATAAATGGTGATGATACTTTGAACGAAGTTGCCGTGAAATATGCAGGCGCTATTTCCAAAGGCCTCGGTCAGGATACCATCGCTGGTGTATCCGCTAATGCCAAAAATATGTCCGTATATAATACGACCAAAGGTTCCGGAGTAAGAGCTGTTTCCGGTGTATTCGTATTAAGCAGCGCCAAAGCCGGTCAAGATGGTATGATTCATGCAATTGGCGATTCTGCTCTTATGCAAGCCTTTGGGTTCAATCAGTTTGGCAAAGTTAATGATGCTGTTTATTCAGTGTCAGTAACCAATGCGGCAACCGGGTCAGGACTCGCAACCGGAGTGGCTGTTGAAGGCAATAATATCATCGGTTTGGTCCATAAGAATGTGGACGTACAAATCGGTGGTAGTACCGCTCAGAAAGCTCAGTATGTTTCTGCGGCTGGTAAGTTCAGTGTTGCTTCCGGCGATACTCATTCAACTTATGTCCATTTGGTCGACAATACGCAGGTGTTCCAGATTGGCGCCAATGAATTACAAAACATGACTGCAGCTATTGGCGATATGCGTGCCTCTTCCTTAGGTGTTGATAAAGTTTTAATTTCCGACATTAGTTCGGCAGGTAAAGCAATCACCACTATTGATGCAGCGAACACTCGTGTATCAACTCAACGTGCAGCTCTTGGTGCTTATCAAAACCGTTTGGCCCATACTATGACCAACTTGGGAGTAACACAAGAGAACTTGACAGAATCACAAGACCAGATCAAGGATGTAGATATGGCTCAAGAGATGACAAACTACAACAAAAAACAGACTCTAACTCAACAACCACATGCACACTTCAC
>DNPQ01000364.1 GCA_003501335.1 Bacillota bacterium | reverse complement strand
ACATAGATAACTCGCTGCGGATCCATGGAAAAAAGAGGAGTGATTGGGGGACCAGCATAACGAAATTCACTGTCATAATCATCTTCGATCAGATAAAGATTATTGTTCCTTGCCATTCGTATTAAATCGGCGCGCCGCCCCGCCGGAAGAATGCCCCCAAGCGGAAATTGATGAGATGGAGTTAAATAGACGGCACATGCGCCTTGACTCTCTATATGTTCGGTTTGAATGCCATGCCCGTCCACTGGTACCGGACGGATTATGAATCCTGTTTTTTGCAGTACCTGAATCATTCCCATATGACAGGGATCTTCAACGATTATTTCCTTACCTTCGCTTGAAAGTATTTCCGCAATGATATGCAATGCGTGGGTGGACCCGGCAGTAATAAAAATATCCTGTGGCGAAACTTCAAGCCCTTTGCTCCGGAATAACCAGGTCGCAATTTGTTCACGCAGGGCGGGTAGACCGTCCGGTCCGGTATAGCCCCATTGAGTGATAGGAAGCTCTGCGGCAGATATGCGTACCAACTGTAACCATAAACGCATGGGAAAACGCCGTAAATCAGGCTGACCGGTCCAAAAATCCGCCGTGGGTTGACCAATGGCTTGAAAGGACTCATTTAATTTTTGAAATGCCGGAACGGGTCTTTTTAATTGTAAGCCATCGGCAACGCGGGTTGGTGAACCCTGGTGGCTTATAATATATCCTTCAGCAGCTAACATTTCATAAGCTTCACAGACTGTATTTCTTGATACGGATAAATCCGTAGCCATTTCACGGGTGGAAGGCAGCATTTCACCGGCTTGAAGAAATCCCGCAAGCATCTGCTCCCGCAGCGTCATGTAAATTTGGCGCGCAAGTGGAATTTCACTATGGCGTTTTAATTCAATTCCCCACAAAATAACCTCCAACTGGCACTATCAAATTGATAATCGAGTGGCCCTACTTATGTACCAGTTTATTTGTTACAATTCTACCATAATTGTTTGAGACGATAAATTACTTTAGTGAAAAAACGGAGTGATTGAAATGCAATCTTTATTAGGCATATTTTATTTATTTGGGGCTTTTGTATTGGCAGGGACTTCTGTGATTGCCGGACGTTTTGTCATCCATATTTTGGGTACTTTTACGATAGCAGCAGGCAGCTTATTGTTTGCCCTTATTGGTTTATTACCATTTTGCGGCCGGAAATTGCGAGCGAATTTGCGGCAAATATCACGATATGAGTGGTTGGGAATGTTATTGCAGGCATTATTCGGTATTTTTTTATTTCGAATGTTTTTGCTTCAGGGTCTCATCAGAACCAGTACAGCAGAAGCCGGCATCCTTACCGGGGTTACTCCTGCAGCCACTGCTTTACTGGCCTGGCTCATTTTAAAAGAACCCATCAACGGGGTGCGTATCTTGGGAGTATTCAGCACAGTATCAGGTATATTGGTGATTCAAGGGTTATGTTCAATGAATATTGGATTTTCGAAGATACACTTTGCCGGAAATCTGCTGGTAATATGTGCTGCGCTTTGTGAGTCGTTATTCAATGTTCTTTCACGGATTACCAGTATACGAGCGACTACTCTTCAATCCCGGGTAAAGGACCCTGTTGTTAAGACTGTATTGGTGGTGGGGATTGCCTTGTTGCTTTGTGTTGGTCCGGCTCTTTGGGAGCATCCGGTGCAATCTTTGAAGTTGCTGGATTTAACCGGGTGGGGGGCGTTGATTTGGTATGGGTTATTTGTTACTGCGGTAGCCTTTATTTTTTGGTATGCCGGTATTAAACGTTGTGATGCATCAGTGGCTGCGGCATTTACCGGCATGATGCCATTAACATCGCTGGGCCTTTCAGTTTTGCTCCTTCATGAACAGCCGGGGTTGTGGCAAGGTTTTGGAGGGTTACTTGTCATACTGGGAATGCTGCTGACTGGACTGAAATCATCCCGGTGGCATATATGAAATCGATTTTCCACAAAATGAATGCCAACATAGAGGTTTGGCGATAATTCATTGAAGGAATGTAAAATATTTTTTAAATAATTAGGTACCTAATTATATCCGTTGAATTCTAAGCAGGGTCATGGTATATTAAAATCAAGTTAGGTACCTAAGTAAAAATGGGAAATTAATTCCAAAAGGAGCTTTGATGTTCGCATCCACTTCGAATACTCTCTTCAATGCTTTTCAGCGTCTGTCCCGGCAAATTCGGCGTGCGTCCCATCAAGCTATCCGCGAAAAAGGAGGTCTTTATCACCGTCAGGCTTATTTACTGCATCTGGTGGCTGAAAATGACGGAGCCAATCAAAGAGATTTGGCGGAACAGATGGATGTGCGTCCTTCTTCCATGACCGAAATGCTGATGAAATTGGAACAGACCGGCTTCATTGTCAAAAGGCAGGATAAACAGGACCAGAGGGCTATGCGGATTTATTTGACGGAGATGGGTCAACGGGAGGTCGAACAATTGATAGCGATCAACGATGATTTTGCAGACTCGCTTTTTAATACGTTGAGCGAGGAAGAGAAAATGCAAATGTTGACTATCATTGAGAAATTATGTCTATGTCTGGATAAAACCAATAATCCCGGGACGGATGACTTTTCCGGACATGAACGGATCTGCCATCACGATCATCATTGTTGAGGGGAAAATCGAATATGCAATTTATGAAGAAATATATCAATAAATACTGGAAACTTTTTGGCCTCGGCGTATCGTTCTTAATGGCGGAAGCCTTTTGCGATCTACTTCAGCCGGCCATTATGGCCAAGATTGTGGATGTTGGCGTGGCACGGCGTAATTTACACTACGTCATAACCATGGGCGGAGTCATGTTGGGTGTTACGGCACTGGGCGCTTTGGCCGCAGTGAGCCGGAACATTATCTCCAATAATGTATCCCAACGGTTTGGGGCAGAACTGCGTTTCGATTTATTTAAGAAGATTCAGACGTTTTCCTTTGATAACCTTAACAAGTTCGAGACTGGTTCATTAGTGACCCGGCTCACCAACGACGTGACCCAGGTGCAGAACTTCGTAAACGGTCTGATGCGGATTTTTGTTAAAGCGCCGTTGGTTTGTATCGGCAGTATCATTATGGCGACCCTGCTCGATCCCCATTTAGCGATCATCTTAATCGCAGTAGTACCGGTGATCGCCGTTCTAATGTTCATCAGTGTCCGGATCGGGTATCCTTTTTTCCGCAAAGTGCAACGAAAACTGGATGGACTTAATACGGTGATGCGGGAGTATTTGAACGGAGTCCGGGTTGTGAAGGCTTTCAACCGCTTTGACTATGAGATAGAGCGTTTCGGAGGAGCCAATCAAGAGTTGGCGTCGGCATCTACGACTGCGATGCGGGTTATGGCCATATTTACCCCGACCATCACCTTAACCGTAAATATCGGCATTGTTGGTGTATTGTGGCTGGGCGGTATCCGGGTAAACGGCGGGCAGATGCATGTTGGGCAGGTAATCGCCTTTGTTAACTATATGACCCAAATTCTGGCCTCGCTGATGACGATTTCTTTTGTTTTTAATATGTTTGTCAGGGCCAGGGCCTCGACGGAACGAATCGCTGAAGTCATGACGCAGGAAAATAGTATGGCGGAAGTTGTCAAACCTGAAAAATTTACTCAATCCAACGGACGGATTGATTTCACGGATGTGGTTTTCTCCTATACAGGACGACCGGAAGAAGCGGTGCTTAAAGGGATCACTTTTAAATGTGAACCGGGAGAGACAATCGCAATTATCGGTTCCACCGGTTCCGGCAAGAGCACTCTGGTGAGTCTGATTCCTCGCTTTTATGATGCCGTTTCCGGAGTGGTGAAGGTTGATGGTGTCGATGTGAAAGATGTGGGGCCTTTGGAATTAAGGAAAAAGATTGCAATTGTGCCTCAGAAAACGGTTTTATTTAGCGGAACCATTATGGACAACATCCGCTGGGGGAAAGCGGATGGGGATATTCATGAAGTGGAAGAGGTAGCCCAAGTGGCTCAGGCCCATAGTTTTATTAGCGGGTTCCCCGAACAATATCGTACTTATCTCGGTCAAGGCGGAGTCAATCTGTCGGGCGGTCAAAAGCAACGGATCTCAATAGCCAGGGCATTGATCAAGAAGCCGGAAATTCTCATTCTCGATGATAGTACCAGCGCGGTCGATATGGCCACGGAAGCCAAAATTCGTAAAGAGATGCGGGAATACGCAAAAGGAATGACCTGTCTCATCATCACCCAACGGATTGTCTCCGCAATGGGCTCTGACCGGATTATTGTTCTGGATAATGGGGAGATTGTGGGAATGGGCACTCATCAGCAGTTGATGCAATCATCTTTGGTGTATCAAGATATTTATCGTTCCCAGATTGGTAAGGAGGATATCTGACATGAGTAAAACGGACGAACGAAAACAGGTTGATTCTTACAAGCCTGTGGGAACGGGAAATGTTCCCGCCGGTCCTATCGGCGGATTTGGGGGGCGTGGTGGTGGGGCTCGCTGGTTGGTGTCGGGAGCAAAACCCAAGCAATTTAGGCAAAGTTTAAAGCGGCTATGGCAGCATTTCGGCAAAGAGCGCAAACTTTTGAGTTTGATCTTGTTTTTGGTATTACTGGATACCGGAATCGTACTTGCCGGCCCGTTTCTGATCGGACGGGGGATTGATTCTCTTTCCGCCCTTCACGGTTTAGTGGATTTCAGTCTGTTGAAAATCGTAATCTTGACGTTGTTGGCTGCTTATGTTATGGATGCGATGTTGACTTTAGTCCAAGGCTGGCTGATGGCCGGAGTATCGCAACGAATTGTTCAAGGCCTGCGGCGGACCCTTTTTGCCAAGCTGCAGAAATTACCGATATCGTTCTTTGATACCCGGACGCATGGTGATTTGATGAGCCGCTTATCCAATGATATTGATAATATCAGCACCACGATTTCCCAGTCGACCACCCAGCTGATGTCGGCGGCATTGATGATTGTGGGTTCACTGACGATGATGTTGATCTTAAGCCCATTGCTAACGCTGGCCAGTTTGGTCACAATCCCGTTGGTGTTTATACTGACCCGGACGATTGCCAGCCGGACCCGGATCTTGTTTAAAGAGCAACAAGCCGTACTGGGAAAGCTGAATGGCCATATTGAAGAGACAATATCCGGGATCCATGTGGTGAAAGCATTCAATCACGAAGAACAGGTTATTCAGGAATTTGCAGAGGTTAATGGTCAACTCTGTAAGGTAGGAATTAAAGCGCAGATTTGGTCCGGCTATATCATGCCGTTGATGAACGTCATCAACAATGTCGGTTTTGCAGCTGTGGCCGGAGTCGGTGGCATTTTGGCAGTGAATCACCTGATTACTGTGGGAATTATCGCCAGTTTTTTAAGCTATTCCAGGCAGTTCGGCCGGCCCCTGAATGATATCGCCAACACTTTTAATACATTACAGACGGCCCTCGCCGGAGCGGAGCGAGTTTTTGAAGTCTTGGATGAACCGGAAGAAGCGGCTGATTTACCGGGAGCAGTAAAACTACAAAATTCCCAAGGCCATGTCGTATTTGATGGAGTTTGTTTCGGTTACCGGCCCGATGTTCCGATTTTAAGAGAAGTTTCTTTTGAAGCGCAGGCTGGGAGCAGTACTGCCTTGGTGGGTCCGACCGGAGCCGGTAAAACTACAGTTGTTAACTTGCTGGCCCGGTTCTACGATATTACCGCCGGACGGATTCTGATAGATGGCCGTGATATCCGGGAGTATACCCGTGACAGTCTTCGTCAAAGCTTTGGTATTGTTTTACAGGATACGTACCTTTTCGGCGGGACGATTCGCGATAATATCCGTTATGGACGGCTGGATGCCACGGAGGAAGAAATTCAAAAGGCAGCCGTCATGGCCAATGCCGACATATTTATCCGGCGATTACCCCATGGTTATGATACGGTCTTGACGGAGAGCGGTGAGAATTTAAGTCAGGGTCAGCGGCAATTACTGGCGATTGCCCGGGCAATTTTGGCAAATCCGGCAATATTGATCCTGGATGAAGCCACCAGCAATGTGGATACCCGGACGGAGCTTCGTATTCAAGAGGCTATGCTCAAGTTGATGGAAGGCCGCACCAGCTTCTTAATTGCCCATCGGTTAAGCACTATTCGTGATGCAGACACCATTATGGTAGTCGACGGGGGAAAGATTGTGGAGCAGGGTAATCATCGCCAACTTATAGAGAAAAAAGGGGTTTATCACTATATGTATTTTAGTCAATTTGAGAATGTTGAAGGTGAATAGGCTTAACAAGCTTAATTCCTGAAAAATAGGAGATGGAATCCTACTATGAGTGAGTATGATAATATAATT
>DNPQ01000024.1:1804-10376 GCA_003501335.1 Bacillota bacterium | reverse complement strand
CGTATTTGTCGGTGGCTGAGAATATCTTTATGGGCAGGGAGTTTGTCCATAAGGTGTCGGGAAGGATCGATTGGTCCAGAATTTACTCGGAAAGTCAAAAGTATTTGGATCAGCTGGGAATTAACACCAACCCCAAAGCCCGTATCAAAGATTTGGGAGTGGGCGAGCAGCAGATGGTGGAGATTGCCAAGGCATTATCTTTCGAGACCGAGATTTTAGTGATGGATGAACCCACCGCAGCTCTAACCGAACAAGAAGTCGCTAAACTGTACGAGATTATCCGCAATTTAAAACAACAAGGGAAAGCTATCGTCTATATTTCCCATAAATTGGACGAGGTTTTTGAAATCTGTGAACAGGTTACGGTGTTGCGGGACGGTAAATTTATTGGTAATGCCGATGTCAAAGATGTTGATTCCGGGCAGTTAATCCAGATGATGGTGGGACGGAAACTGGAAGAAAAATTCCGGCGTGACATCGTCGCTCCCGGTCCCGAAGTGCTTCGGGTTGAAAACCTGAGCAAAAAAGGGGTTTTAAATGAAATCAGTCTTTCGGCCAGAGCTGGAGAAGTCTTGGGAATTGCCGGACTGATGGGATCGGGAAGGACTGAAATGGCCAAAGCGATATTTGGCGCCTATAAGGTTGATCAATCCGCCATTTACTTAAATGGCAATAAGGTTAAAATCAAAAACCCCCGGGATGCGGTAAAGGCCGGAATTGCTTATGTTTCTGAAGATCGTAAAACGGAAGGGCTTTTTTTGAAATTGTCCGTTAGACATAATACAAGTATCGCGGCGCTTAAAAAATTCACTCATGCCGGAAAGATCAATAACAAGACCGAGTCGAAGGCGGTTGAAGATTATATTACCAAACTAAAAATCAAAACCCCATCCATGAAACAACTGATTAAAAATTTAAGTGGCGGCAATCAGCAAAAAGTCGTCCTTTCCAAATGGATGTTGATCAATCCGAAAGTATTGATTTTGGATGAACCGACCCGGGGCGTTGATGTGGGAGCCAAAATTGAAATCTATGAGTTGATCAATAAGCTAAAGGCCCAAGGTGTAGCGATACTTTTGATCTCCTCCGAATTACCGGAAGTGATGGGGATTAGTGACCGGATTCTTGTCATCCATGAAGGAAAAGTAACCGGAGAATATCTGCACGATGAGGCAAGCCAGGAAAAAATAATGCATAACGCAGTCGGACTGCAGTAAGGAGAAGGAAAAATGTTTAATAAACAGGTCTTGTATAAGTTACGGTCCTTGGTTGGTTTGGTAGGGCTGGCCATTATATTGACCCTTTTGTCTCCCCGCTTTTTGACCCTAGCGAACTTAACCAATGTTTTACGGCAAACTTCTTTAAATGCCATTATTGCCGTTGGGATGACCTTTGTTATTTTAACCGGCGGTATCGACTTATCGGTTGGTTCGATTTTTGCCTTTGCCAGTGCAATTACGGCAGGCATGCTCATCGGGGGCGTCAATGTTGTTTGGGCGGTGGCGGCCGGGTTGGTGGTCGGAGCATTATCGGGAGCTGTCAATGGACTGCTTATCACCAAAGGTAAGGTCCCGGCTTTTATTTGCACCTTGGCGATGATGACCATCCTGCGGGGTGCGACAATGGTTTATACCAACGGCCAGCCGTTAAGCGGATTGGGCGATGCTTTTTACTTCGTGGGTGAAGGCTTTATTGGAATCTTTCCGGTTCCGGTCATTATCACGGTTATCGTTTTTGCAATCGGGTATTACATTTTATCGCAATATAAAATAGGCCGATATATCTATGCTCTGGGCGGCAATGAAGAGGCGGCCCGGTTGTCCGGAATCAATACTGATTTTATTAAAATCATGACGTATGCCATATCCGGTCTTTTGGCGGCTTTGAGCGGAATTATTATTGCTTCCCGGCTCAATTCAGCGCAACCCACGGCTGGGGTTGGATCTGAGCTTGATGCAATCGCTGCGGTCGTTCTTGGCGGTACCAGTTTATCCGGAGGCCAGGGCGGAGTTGTAGGAACCATTATCGGCGCTTTGATCATCGGTGTTCTCAATAATGGATTGAATCTGTTAAATGTATCCCCTTTTTATCAACTCATTGCAAAAGGAGCGGTTATTCTGCTGGCAATTTTATTAGATAAAAAGGAAAACTAAAGGATTCCCATTAAAAAATGAATGTAAATATTACTATTTAAAACTTTTTAAATTTTACGGCAATCAACTATTTCAAAGAATTCAACGATCGCCGATACCATGAAAAATTGGAGGTGAAGGCGGACAAAGACTATTTGCGAAAGACTGATTTACACAAAATAACATTATGGAGGAAGTTTAAATGAAAAAAATCATTGTATTATTAATGGTTGTTTGCATGGCGGTTTCATTATTTTCAGGCCTGACATTTGCAACGGCAAAACCAATCGGTATCGTTTTATCCACCTTGGATAATCCCTTCTTCGTCACCTTAAGAGATGGCGCTGCTGCCCGGGCTAAGAAATTAGGGTGCCAGCTCATCGTCTTAGATTCTCAAAACGATTCCGCCAAAGAGTCATCCAATATGGAGGACTTAATTCAGCAAAAAGTCGGCGCTATTTTAGTGAATCCGGTTGACAGCGATGCAGTTGTCAATGCAGTAAAAGCTGCCAATAACGCTAAAATCCCTGTGTTAACTATCGATCGTACTGCCAATGGCGGCAGTGTGGTGACTCATATCGCTTCTGATAATATTGCCGGTGGTAAAATGGCAGGAGAATATATTGTCAAATTACTAAAGGGAAAAGGCAAAGTTGTTGAAATACAAGGTACCCCCGGTGCTTCAGCTGCCCGTGATCGGGGTAAAGGATTTGATGGAGTAATCGCTAAAACCCCTGGTATTAAGATTGTAGCCCAACAAGAAGCCGGTTTCGACCGTCAAAAGGGTTTGACAGTGATGGAAAACATTCTCCAAGCCCAACCCGTAATTAATGCGATTTTTTGCCAGAATGACGAAATGGCGTTAGGCGCAATCAAAGCGATTCAGTCCGCCAAACGTACCGGCATCATCGTTGTCGGGTTCGATGCAACGGATGATGGAGTAAAGGCTATTAATGCCGGCTTAATGACTGGCACGATTGCTCAACAGCCGGCTATGATCGGTTCGATGGGCATTGATAATGCCGTTAATGTTATGAAGGGGAAAAAAGTTCCGGCTGCAATCCCGGTCGCATTAAAATTAATTATCAAAACCAAATAAATTAATGCGGTAGTAATAACGCATTTATGCATTACTAATTCGTTCAATGTCATTATGAAACTGGGGCTGTCCCTAAAGTAAATGGAATGGTAAGATATACAGTATAGAGAGTTTCCATATTGTAGATCTTAACTACATTGCTTTTCAGACAGCCTCTTTAAAAATATTAAAATTTTTTCGGGATGGGTAACTTCCGGACCGTCTGTACTTGGAGAAGGAGTTTAGGACAATGAAGAAAATATGCGTAGTCGGCAGTATCAATATGGATTTAATCGTCACAGCGAACCGTTTTCCCCAGCCGGGCGAAACATTAGTCGGGAAAGAATTTAATACTTTTCCCGGAGGTAAAGGGGCCAATCAAGCTGTTGCTGCAGGCCGACTGCAAGCTGATGTCAGAATGGTGGGTAAAATCGGCGACGATATGTATGGCGCGCAGTTAATCCATAATTTACAGGAAAATGGGGTCAAAACCAGTGAAGTAATGGTTGATTCCAATTATTCTACCGGTATCGCCGCGATAGAAGTCGACGGTACGGGAGAAAATCACATCATCATTGTTCCAGGCGCCAACGGAAAAGTTGATATCCCGTTGATTGATGAAAAGTTGGATGCGATGCTGGAAGCCGATATTTTTCTATTCCAGCTGGAAATACCTTTGGAAACAGTAATTTATGCCATGCGGAAACTAAAGGAACATGGAAAAACAATTATTTTGGATCCGGCTCCGGCATGCCCGTTACCGGAAGAGATTTATCGTTTCATTGATTTTCTGACTCCCAATGAAACAGAAATTGCCATGATTACCGGCAGAGAAATTAAAACAATGACTGATATTAAAGAGGCTGCCGCCTCGTTGTATCAAAAGGGAGTGGGAGCCGTCATTGTAAAAGCGGGAAGTCACGGGGCCTATTTCTTTTCAAAAAAGGATTTTTTCCATTGCCCGGGTTTCACAGTGAAGGCAGTCGATACGACTGGAGCGGGAGATTCCTTTAATGGGGGTTTGGCGGTTTCCCTTGCCGGTGAAAATGGAGTCAAGGAAAGCGTGAAATTTGCTAATGCAGTGGGAGCGCTCTCTACAACTGCCAAAGGGGCCCAAAACGCCATGCCGACATTAACTCAGGTGACTTCATTGATTAAGAATCAAGGAAAATAATTCCTCTTAAAGGGAGTTTACCATATTATCCGTTTACGTCTGATCCGGCAAAAGGCCGGATTTTTTTGTGCCTGAGGGGAGCTAAGCGTTTTCCCCGGGAATGCTGTTGGAGAATGGAGCGGGTCAATATAATCTGAGGCAGCATGTCACATTGACGGCGTAAGATCAGGGTATCGGGATTATCCCAGATACTCAAAGGGGACTAAAATCTACCGGCAATTTAAAAATGATATTAGACTAGGACCTTTTTCGTATAGGCATCTATAATATATCACAAGCGAAAGGGAGGTGGGATTATGCCCAACGAGAATCTTAGTATTCTTGATCAGCTATTACTGATCCAAGGGAAAATATTACAAATACCAGACAACTTCTTAAGAAATCTTTTATTAGAGGATATCGAGCTAGCGATTAATTTTTTTAACCAAGGCAACATCCAAGGTGTAATCAATAGTTTATCGGTGATCAGCGAAAAGATTCACACCCGGCAAGCGAGTTCAGCCAGTCCGATCGTTGCTTTCAATCCACTCTTAGCAGACCTTCATCTGCTTCAACAAGCTTTAATTCCGCTCACGGTTGCAGCGGGAGCCACGGGTGCAACCGGACCAACAGGAGCCACCGGCCTAGCCGGATCACCGGGAGGCGCAACGGGAGCTACGGGCCCAGCCGGATCACCGGGAGGTGCAACAGGAGCCACTGGACCTGCCGGATCACCAGGGGGGGCGACAGGAGCTACCGGACCGATAGGAGCAGCCGGAGGAGTGGGAGCGACGGGAGCCACCGGGCCTGCCGGATCACCTGGGGGAGCTACAGGAGCTACCGGACCGATGGGAGCAGCCGGAGGAGTAGGAGCAACAGGAGCCACCGGACCGCGGGGTTTATCGGAATATGCCTATATTTATAATTTGGCTGCGGAAGTCGTAGCGTTAGAAGCGGATATAACATATAGTAATAATGGTGTCATTGTTGGCGCCATCACTCATGCGCCGGGCACATCTCAAATTATCATTGGTACTCCCGGCGACTATGCAGTATGGTTCAATGAAGCCGGTGTGGAGCCAAACCAGTTTACTCTCTTCCAAAACGGCGCACCGGTTGCAGGCAGCACTTATGGATCCGGGGCCGGCACGCAGCCCAATCCCGGTATGGTAATTGTCACCGCTGCCGCTGGTGATATTTTGACTGTGAGAAATCATACCAGCACAGCGGCGGTTACCTTGCAAACTCTGGCCGGCGGAACTGTAACCAACGCCAATGCTTCTGTTTTAATTGAAAAATTAAGCAGCTAGAATTAATTGATAGTCTTCTTTCAGTGAACGGTTCAAGACGATCGGGATAAAATTTGGCACCCTCTCCACCAAGAAGCGGGTGCTTTTGTTGTTGGGTTATTGCCTTTTGCCGTTTGTAGTTAAAGATGTTAATGTGCTCACCAAGTATCAGAAAGATCCGCTATTGCGCCTCTGAGGCCTCCCACCTTGAGTGAAAGGGAAGAAAATAGAACGAATAAAATATTAGAGAAATTGCAGACAATTATCGTTGCCGGACACTTTATCAGGTATGTATCTGATGAATATCAGGAATGCCGACATAGAAGAGCCTTGAAAATTTAGTATTTTATGGAGGCCTATAACCTGATTTAAATCTACCCTGATTCCAGTTGCGGCAGCTTTGATTTTTGCTAGGTAGGGAAAGGTGATTATGGATCAACTTTTATTTGGCATATCCGGTTTGCCGATTCCTGATGGCGGGAGACGATTTAATTATGCTTCCGCGATAGGATATCTAAAATCATTTGGCCTGGATGCGATGGAGCTTCTTTTTGTAAGAACTGTCAATGTAACGGAGCAAAATAAAAATCTTATCTTAAAAGCGAAATTGGAAAACAAGATTTATTTGTCCGCCCACGGTTCCCACTATATCAACTTGAATGCGGATGAGCCTATTAAGCAAGATGAGTCACTGGCGAGAATTATTAAAGCTGCAGAGGGATTAGCGCAGGTTGAGGGAAAAAGTCTCATTTTTCATCCGGGCTATTATCTGAGTGATTCTCCAGCGGATACTTTGGAGACGATCAAGAAAAATCTGGCCCGTCTCCCGGCGCGGGAAATCGATTATCGTCTGGAAACTACCGGAAAGAGAAGCCAATTTGGAACCGTTCCGGAATTGGTGGCTTTATGCCAAGCAATACCTTCATGTAAATTATGTATCGATTTCGCCCATATCCATGCCAGAGGGAACGGCAGCTTGAGAAATTATGCTGATTTCGGGGATATCTTGCAATATGTAGCCGATAAATTGGGGAAAGCTGTTTTGAATGATTTACACATTCATATGGGCGGTATCTGTTACAACCAAAGCGGGGAGAGACATCATTTGCCTTTGCGGGAAAGTGATTTTAATTATATGGCGTGTTTGAAAGCTTTAAAAGATTTCGGGATAAAAGGGTGTGTTATTGCCGAAGGGCCGAGGCTTCAATATGATGCGCTGATTCTGAAGAACACCTATTTGGGGCTATGATATTTGCAAAGATTATCGATTAAACATAGTAGATTTCAATGAATTTTACGGTGCTTTTTGTTATACGTGAAGGCTGAAGGCAAATAAATAAGAGTCGCTCCCTTTTGGAACGGCTCTTATGAACTTGGGTTTCAAAAAGCTACTTAGGGCTTAACCGGCCACTACCGGCATGGTATTGCCGGCGTGAGGCATCAGGTAAGTCGGGAGATGCTCGCCTTTTTCCCGGGCAACGATGGCTAAGGCCTCATCCAAAGTTTTTACTACCCGGATATTGGCGTTGGCTACCGAGTCGGGAGAAATCTCCGAAACCAAGATCATCAGGCTGTGACTGGCGATTTCGGTGACATAGTAGCCTACGAATTTGGCGATGCTGTAGTTGGCGCGCAGGCCGTCCTCTCGCTCCAGGAGGGTATCGTAATTCTGAATAATCTCCTGAATCTCGTCATCTCCAAGCCCTTCATGGCACTGGGCGAGGATAATCATGGCGCCGCCGGGCTTGATAGCTTCATTGACATTGAGGATGGACTTGATGGCCTGATAAAAGTTGATGTCTTTGGGATAGCCACCCGCAGAGGCGATGGTGAGCTCAGCGAGACGGGGGATGGCAATCCGGTCTTGTTCATCCACAATCCGGCATCCAGCGCTATGGGCCGCCCGGAAGTCTCCGGCAACCGCATGGCCGATTCGGCCGTTTGGATCCATGATCACATTAAACAAAAATGACGGTTTGACCATGGCCGCTGTTTCCAGCATATCTTCATGAACCGGATTGCCGATGACTTTGCCGCTGCCGACCGCGGGATTGGAACCGCCGCCCCTTTTGGGATTGAGCGACATGGCGTGATTGGCCATAATCGTCTCATAGCTGGCGATCCCGGGCAGGAGGGATTTTTTGCCGCCGCTCCAGCCTGCTAACAAGTGATAGACAATGGCCCCGGTGATAATGATATGGTCACAGGTTAAGGCAGCTTTGTTGACTGTGACGGGAGTTCCGTATGATGTGGTTCCCAGATAGGTTAGATTGGCGGTATCCCGGCAATCATGGTCGATGACGGAAAATCGTTTGGCTAGATCCGGTCCCAATAGTATTTGATGCTCCGCGGGCGTATGTTTACGGTGGGTTCCGGTGGCTGATAGAAAAAGGATATCTTGATCCCGGATCCCGGCTTCGTTTAATTCATTAACGAGAAAGGGGAGGTACACGCTCATCCGCTGCCAGGCCCGGGTGATGTCGGAGATGATGATACAGACCTTTTCTCCCGGTTTCACCAGGGCTTTTAGCCGGGGGCTGTTGATAGGATGCTCAAGCGCTTCCCGGATGACCTCAGCTTCGGATCGCGCCGGGCCCGTCGGGTGACTATCGATCACGCCGAGCAAATCGGAATCGGAGATAGCGACAGGGACCTCCGTTTTACCGTATTTTAATATACAGGGATTCATAGTTTATCCTCCAGGGACTTTTTAGATGAAAAGTCTTTTTTTAAAGATAATCCTATCTTCATGGAAATGCAAGAGACAGAAAGATGAATATTAGCGGAATATCCTAGTTCTAATTTGGACTCGCGGGTTTGGAGGCTTCCGGCAGATGATACGGCACAATGATGGGACGTCGATCCGCCGGAAGGGTTGAATCTTCTTACCCGAATGACCGGGAAGATTACCCGAATGGTT
>DNPQ01000024.1:0-1501 GCA_003501335.1 Bacillota bacterium | reverse complement strand
CGAATGGTTTGGGAGATTACCCGAATGACCGGGAAGATTGCCCGAGCGGTTGGGAAAATTATCCGAATGACCGGGGAAATTGCCCGAACCATTCGGAAGATTTCCAAAATGATTTGGAGAATTGTCCTTTTTCTATTTTTCTCCACCGGGCTCACATTTCAAATATTGCCAGTTTGATAAAGGTTGGGGTCCAAACAGTTGAAAATCAGTCAAGAACTTTTGCCCATTCCAGGCGATATGACCATTTCGTGATGGAGATTGGGATTGTTTCAGAGCTGGCGAATATTTTATTTTTTGTGATAGTGTGCCCCCTCGATTGTATACTTTGAAATTTCAATTGACATATTAGAAAAGTAAATCCTAGAAGATTCATTTTTTAAATACAGTTGCAAAATGGTCTAAATAAATATATAATAACATTAATATTATATATAGTTAATTATTATGATAGTTAAGGAGATGAAGAAATGCCTATCAAAGATTCTATTTCGATTGTGTTATGCGGTGGGGCCGGACAAGGCATCCAAACGATTGAAGCTTTTTTGACAAGACTTTTTAAAATTGCCGGGTACCCAATCTTTGCTACCAAGGAATATATGTCCCGGATTCGGGGCGGCAGTAATTCGACGGAAATCAGGATTTCTTCCCATGCTGTGGCTGCTTTTACAGATAAAATTGATATTTTGATTCCCTTGGACTCGGAAGCTTTACCTCATCTTCAGGGGCGAATTACGGCAGAGACCCGCATACTTGGTGAAAAGGCTAAGGCTCTTCCCACGGAGGGTATGGTCTTCTTCGATATCCCTTTTGCAAAAATCGCCGCCGAGATTGGTAATCCGGTTCTGGTCAATACCGTAGCCTCCGGTGCTGTTGCCGGATTATTTGCCATAGCTCCGGAATTGATTCATGAAAGTATCCGGCAATTTTTTGCTGCGAAGAGCCAGCAGATTATCAATCAAAATCTGGAAGCGGTTGAACGAGGATATTGGCTTGGGATGGAACTGAGAAATTCCGGGCAAATCCTTTTGGATATGCCTGTAACTTCAGCGATAAAAGATCATATCATCGTTAGTGGCGCGGAGGCGGTTGCTTTAGGAGCGGTTGCCGGGGGTTGTAATTTTATTTCCTCTTATCCAATGTCACCCGGGACCGGTGTGTTAACGTATTTGGCTCAATATTCGCAGAACTTCCCCATCGTCGTTGAACAGGCGGAGGATGAAATTAGCGCTATCAACATGGCCTTAGGAGCATGGTATGCCGGAGCCCGGGCTATCGTAACCACTTCCGGTGGCGGATTTGACCTAATGACCGAGGGCGTTAGCCTAGCCGGAATGATCGAATCCCCGGTTGTGATCCATGTGGCACAGCGCCCGGGACCGGCAACGGGTCTGCCTACCCGAACCGAACAGGCTGATTTAAATTTGGTTCTCTATGCAGGCCATGGGGAATTTCCCCGGATCATACTGGCGCCGGGCAATATCAGTGAGGCCTTTTATCTCAC
>DNPQ01000593.1 GCA_003501335.1 Bacillota bacterium | reverse complement strand
AAAGCCTCCATAAAATTGACATAAGAATAAGTACCGCTTTCACTCATACCGATATCCAACCGCAGTTTTATCTTTTGCTCCGGGACAAGCAGAAAACGAAATCCGAATCCCGCGGCCGCCTTCACATGGTCAGCCGTAAATTCATCAATCTCCGGAGCGACTTCTCCCACACCGGCGAAAAGGACTCCGCTAAAACGAGTACTGATCTTATAACGATATTCACCCTGCAATGCGGCATAATCCCGGTCGCGATAACGGCCTGAATAATATCCCCGCATGATGGTATCACCGCCCAAAGCAGGCATCATTTCGAAAGGCACCGTACCCTGGCTTAACGATAAAAACGACATCCAAGCCAAGGTATTATTTTCAAGGACGGGCTGAAAAATTTTATGCGTGATGGCTAGTTGCGAAAAGTTATCATCGCTTCCCCAATCCCTGCGGTAGTCCATTGCCTGGATATTCAATTCCGAACCGTTTCGCGGCATAAACTCATCGTCCCGTGTATCCCATACCAATGAAAGCCCACCACCGGCCACCGTGGCGCCATCCCACCCATCGATATTTCCCTGAGCTAGTTGTTCCCCCTGGGCGCGATCTTCAATCCCAAACCGGGAATAGCGAAACAAAGGGCCTAAATAAAAATTAGGAGCCAGCCTCCAAAGAAAGCTGCCTATCACAGCGTTCTGAATCAGTGTATAATCTTCCTCCAAATTTTCTTCCGCTACAGGTCCAATCCCAAAAAATTCACTGGGAAAATCAATATAACCCGCCCCCACTATCATCAGGTAACGGTCATCCAAAAAATACTTTTTCAGATTAAGGCTGAAAATCTTTTGCTCCTTTTGGGTACCAATCAGGACTCCCTGAAACACATCGGTTTTTCCTTGAGGATCATTGGGGTTGGACTTATGAAATCCCATTAAAGTGCCTCCAAGTGCAACATCAGTCTCCGGAGTACTATAAAATACCGGAAGTCCGATCCAATGAACTCCAGAATTATCTGTGGATACATTATCATCTGCAGCCGCTAAAAGACTGTCCGGATTCAATAAAAGCAACAATAAGAATAAAAATACCACCTTTAATAATCGCATTATGATTCCTCCATCACAGGCTGCATATTCCGAAATATACGTAGAATGTTGTCTAATCAAATAATTGTTAATTTTAACACGAATCATTATATATTCATTCAATGAATATTACAATGTCTGGAATATGAATATTCATTAAAGTTCTTTTGCCTGATTGTATTCCATTTTGTAAATCTACACTCCGGTTGTGTCGGTCTACTCCGCAGGAAAAATCCCAGTCTTTAACGAATGACTCAACATAGACATTGAATATGGGAGGAACCCTTTGTACAACACCATTCTTTTCGATCTCGACGGCACTCTGACCGATCCCAAGGTAGGGATTACCAAATCAGTACAATACGCGCTGAAGAAAATGGGAATCCCGGAGGATAATCTTGATGCTTTGGTAAAATTTATCGGCCCGCCCCTTGCGAATTCATTTCAGGAGTATTATGCATTGGATTCGATCCGAGCCCAAAAAGCAGTGGAATATTATCGGGAATATTTTGCGCCCTTTGGTATCTATGAAAATGAGATCTATCCAAAGATTCCGGCATTATTGGAGAGGCTCAGCAAGGACCGAAAAAGCCTGATGGTGGCAACTTCAAAGCCAACCATCTTTGCGGAGAAAATACTTGATCATTTTGATATCAGGCGATATTTTAGTGTGGTTGCAGGCAGCAACTTGGACGGCACCCAAGTGGTCAAGGGAGAGGTTATACAATCTATTCTAGCAGGTATAGAGAACATCCAAAGGGACCAAGTTGTGATGGTAGGAGATCGCAAGCATGACATCATTGGAGCAAAGGCTAACCGGATAGACTCCATTGGAGTAACCTATGGTTTTGGCTCATTCGAAGAATTGCAAAAGGAGCACCCAACTTTGATCGCTCATGATATTGAGGAATTATTCGGGCTTTTGATGTCTTAAAGTCTATAAGTATCTGATATAAATAATATATTGACCAAGCACAAACTATTTTTAAGCTTTCTACAAGTAATTCAAAATCTTAAAGTCTATTATAAGACTTTGTTGAATCGATAATTCTAGAAATACCCTAAATATTCATTTTAGCTCCTGCCTTTTGAGAAATGCCTTTTTCTCTTCAAGTTTCTGCTTATAAACCATAATTCGCCGATACAATGAAAAAGTTAAAAAGAAGGTTAATATTTCCGACACTATCAGGGCTATCAACCACACTGAATTGATAAAATCCCGGTACGTTCGGATGCCCATCATAATAGCCCCGATTATATTCAAAACGGCCACAGCCGAAAAATTGGTCAGATAACCCGCCCATGGCCTTTGAGTTAACCGCAAAAAGACCTGAAAAAAGAAAAACAGGGAGATTGTCCCAATCGCTGCCCCAACTCCCATACAAAAAAACGCCCATAAAAGGATCTCTGAGGTATGATGAGTCCATCCATAAAACAATTGATAAAAAGAATGACAGCATCCCCATTCAAATAGCCAGGCCGCACAAACAGCCAAGCCTATTAAACATGATGCCAATATGTTCCATAAATAAAATTTAAATTTAAACATCTTTTTCCTCTACATACCCAAAAATTCTTTTAGATTTTTCACATAATTACGGGAGACTTCAATCTCTCTTTTACCGTCAACAAAACGTAGGATTAAACGCCTGCCAAACCAAGGAATGATTTCATTGACATTATCAATGTTCACAATATAAGATTTACCGACCCGCAAAAAATGGTTTTGGGGCAATCGGACTTCTAGTTCATAAAGCTTTTCCTTGATTTTATATTCACGGATCAATTTGTCACTCGCAGCAGCGGCAATACAAAAGACGTTATTCCCTCTGGCTTCAAAATAAAACACTTTGGGTAGAGCAATAATTTGATACGATTCATCCTTGGACTTGCCAATCATCGTATTCGGGCAATCCTTACCCACTCGCCCCAATTTGTCCAGTAATTCGATGAGACAGCCGAGGTTCTTGATATCAAATAAAATTGCAATCTTATCTTCAGGAACATCACAACCTGCTTCAACCAGACAGACACTCGCTTCTTCCTCAACCTCAATGCCCCGTCCAGAAAGCAATTCCCGAAGAACTTCCTGCATATTGATGGTACAATGTAGACTAAGTTTCATCATTCACTCTTAAATTAATGATTGATATTTCATAAAAATTATATATAATTCCGCGAATGGAGTAAATCATAATTTTTTAATAATCATTAAAAAATATCACTGCCTGTTTTAAAAGTTATTACAAATCCAATAATCCATGATTTGTTATGCAATTTTCTCAAGTTGATTGATATTGGAACGTTTAAAAGGCTTCCATAAAGTTAAGATAAGTGCAGGTCCCGGTTTCACTAATACCGGTATCTAATCGCAGTTTCAATTTCTGCTTGGGATAAAGTTGAAAACGGAAACCAAATCCTCCTGCTACCTTAAGATGATCAACTGTGAAATCGCCAACTTCCGGGGCTATCTCACCGATACCGGCAAAAAAAACCCCGCTGACCCGAGAACCCATCGGGTAACGATACTCTCCTTGTATGGCAGCATAATCATTATCCCGATAAAGTCCGGAATAATATCCCCTCATGATCGTATCACCCCCAAGACAGGGCAACATCTCGAAAGGTACACTACCCTCGCTCAACGTTAAAAGCGACATCACGGCAAAGGTCCCAGTCCGGCGAAGGGGCCAAAAATGTTTGAAAGTCACTTCAAATTGGGAGAAATCCTCGTCACAACCTAAGTCCCGTCGGTATGCGATTGCCTGGGCATCTAAATAAGAACCATGACCTGGATTAAAATTGTCATCCCGGGTATCCAGCAACAATTTCAATCCTGCCCCAACCACTGTAGTACCATCGGCTCCGTTAATACCGCCGGTTGCAAGAATTCCACCCGTTTTTCGCTCTGTAATGTCATATTGCCCGTAATTGATGAAGGGTCCCCCATAAAGATTGCTGGAAATCTTGTAAAGCAGGCTTCCCGTGAAAGCTTTTTCGACAAAGGTATAGTCCTCCTTCCTATCCTCATCCGTATTGGGTCCGATCCCGAAAAATTCACTGGGATAATCGGCGAAACTACCACTCGCCGTCATCAAGAGGCGGTCCCCCTGAAAATACTTGGTGCCATCCAAATTACAGATGACTTGATCCTTTTGAGTATAAATCAACATTCCATCATAAGTATTCTGTTTAACTTTCGATAAAGCCGGATCGGAATTTTGATAACCCATAACATACCCGCCAATGGCCACTCCGGTTTCCGGCTCGCTATAAAAAATGGGAGAAACGCCCCAATGGATTTGGGCATCCCCCGGGTTTTCAAACGTATTTTCATCAGCAGCCCAAGCCAATCCGGATTCCAATAAAAGCAACAACATCCATAGAAATACCTGCTTAAACAATCTCATCTTGGTTTCTCCATTCTTATTTTTGTAAATTCCGATCCCATTTTTGAAAAAATTTTTCCGCAAACTCCGGCCTTATGACCATCAGTTTACCGGCTAAATCAGTAAATATCTGAATGGTGTAACCTTGGACCGCTAAAGTATTATTTTCCGTATCAATCTGATAGCGGAAATTCATTTTCGCCCCTTCTGTCCATAGGCATTGGGTCTGAATACATAACGTTTCATTCAATCGAAGAGGATGATAATAATCTGCATGAAACTGGACAATGGGCATCGCAAAGCCGTTTTGGATCATGTCTTGATAACAAAATCCAAATTTCTGGCCCCACTTACCGCGTCCTTGCTCAAAATAACTGGCATAGCGTACACACCAAACGACGCCACAAGCATCAACTTCATCAACCCGCACTTTGTGAAAAAACTTCTCAATAAGTGGCGCTTTTTCGCTTGCCGGGTAAAAGCTTTCAAACCTTCGAAAAGTCATCATTCTCACCCTTTGCGAAAGTATTATAAAGATAAAGTCTTCCGGGATTGGGAACTCATTGAGTTGATTAATAAAACTCTGATTGCTCGTTCATGGCCTAATGGGTAGATTGATCCAATTTTTATCACATAAGGTTTTTTATCAATTAACCATGCCCGGTTGGTTTTGCTATTGAAGCGAATCGTAAAATCAACGACCTGATCGTGATCATAATCAATAGAATCGTTAAGTTGAGCCGGTAAAAGCCCAGTTTTGGGTTGCCAGTCGATTTGTACAAAACCTTGCTTCCGTTGGCCAATCAAACCGTCAAAAACCACTTGATGAATAAAAATCCGGTAACGGTCATTTTGGATGATTTGAACGATATCGCCTCCATTCAGCCAAGGGGATACTTTAATTCCCGTAAGATTTACTAATTTACGAGCCCAAAAACCGCCCCCAATAAAAGTCGCCAGAATGATGAATAATGCGAACGAGGCCCATAAATAACCGATAAACTGGCGCCAATGAGCCATATCCTAACCTCCTTCATTCAACTCAAACCTTTAATGAATCATTTTTCCGGTTGTCAGTAATAATAAAATACGGTAGATGGCATTTTCCATCATTCCGCTCCCCATGGTCAGTAACAATATAAATGCCGGATAAAGGAAATATAGCCGCACCCGGCCTCCATGATGGCTCAAAGCCTCTGTTCCCTTAACTTCTAATGATATAGCCTTTCGAGGACAAGCACTGATACATTTAGCACATTTGGTACAGGTTAAGTTGGCCTTACCCCTATCCAAATCGTCCTGGGTGA
>DNPQ01000349.1 GCA_003501335.1 Bacillota bacterium | reverse complement strand
TTTTAATTGGAACTCATCTGTTGCACCAGCCGATTGAATGGTTATTGCAACCTGGAACGGCTTTATGGGCTCTGATTATTACTAATATCTGGATTGGGATTCCTTTTAATATGATCCTTCTGATTACCGGGTTAAGCACTATTCCCCAGGATGTCTATGAAAGCGCCGGTATCGACGGGGCCAATAAGTGGCAACAATTTGTCTATATTACAGTTCCTCTGTTAAAACCGGCGATTCAATCGGTGCTGATTTTGGGATTCATTTATACTTTTAAAGTATTCGATTTAGTGTATGTGATGACCAAGGGCGGGCCGGTGAATGCCACTGAAGTTCTTTCAACTTTCTCATACCGGTTGTCGTTTACCGAATTTAGCTTCAGTAAAGGGGCTGCAGTGGCTAATATCTTATTTGCAGTACTTTTTGTCGTGAGTTTAGGATATTTACGCTTAATGAAGGAAGAGGAGACGATGTAGCATGAAGAACCTTACAAACTCCCAATCTACTTTGATATATCAAAATGTTCTCAGCGTAATCATCGCTATCATCTTCTTATTTCCTCTGTTTTGGTTATTATCGAGTTCATTCAAGATGGAGGCCGAGATTTTTACATCTCCTCCGACATTATTGCCGTCCCATTTATATTTAGCGCCTTATATCGACCAATTTAAAGGCCAATACAATATGCTTCGTTCTTTTTTAAATAGTTGTGTGATCTCGTTATTCACAATGATAATCAGCTTGGTACTGTCATCTATGGCTGCTTATGGGTTAGCTCGGTTTAATTTCCGGGGTCGAAAAGTTTTGATTCTATCTTTTTTAATCACCCAAATGTTACCGGCAACCTTAATCCTGACACCGTTATTTATTATCTTTAACAAATTGCAATTTTATAATACCTATTGCGGTCCGATTATTGCCGATGCGACCCTGGGGATTCCCTTCTCCGTTTTGATGTTGCGAACCTATTTTTTATCCATTCCCAAAGAATTGGACGATTCAGCTAGGGTCGACGGATGCAATGCTTTCAATGCCTTTTGGAAAATAATGCTGCCTATTGCCAGCCCGGGGGTGATTGTAATAGCGGTTTTTTCCTTTCTTTTCGCCTGGGGGGACCTTATTTATGCCAATACATTTATGAACCAACCGAATTTAATGCCAATGACTGCTGGAATTTATAATTTTATTGGACAATATGGCGTTTCCTGGAATCGGGTTATGGCGTTTGGGGCTTTAACCGTACTCCCTGTCGTGATGATTTTTATTTTTATGCAAAAGTATATCATTGGCGGATTGACCAGTGGTGCAGTTAAAGGGTAATTCAATCTTTGCGCTTTTTCGCAAAGACGAGGAAAGAGGAGTTGTAAATGGATTATATTTTTAAAAAGGACGGTAATCGTCTGATATGTGAATATGATAATGAGAAACTTTGGGTTGAACCATGGGGGGAGAATAGTCTCAGGCTCCGTGACACCCATCAGGCATTCATGATAGAAGAAAATTGGGCATTATTACCCCCTAAAAACAGTAATTTTCAAATTTTGGTTGATAATCAAAGGGCGTCGGTTATTAACGGTAAAATCAAAGCAGATATTTCAGCCGGCGGGAAAATTGTCTTTTCAAATCAAAAAGGCCAAATCTTGCTACAGGAATTTGTCAGGAATCGCAATGATATCAGGGAGTTTTGCAGCGCGTTGAATATCGATGCCCGCGAATTCAAGGGGATTCCCGGTGGAAATTATCAATTGATTTTACGTTTTGAATCTAATCCTTGCGAGAGAATTTTTGGAATGGGTCAATATCAACAACCATACTTAGATGTAAAGAATTGTACTTTGGAGTTAGCCCACCGTAACTCACAAGCCAGTGTCCCCTTTGCGCTGTCAAGTCTCGGTTATGGCTTTTTATGGAATAATCCAGCTATTGGACAGGTCACTTTCGGAAAAAATATGACTGAGTGGAAAGCTTATTCGACGAAACAGATGGATTACTGGATAACTGCCGGTGATTCGCCGGCTGAAATTGAAGAATCTTATGCCTCGGCGACTGGGACCGTTCCAATGATGCCTGACTATGCGATGGGGTTTTGGCAATGTAAATTGCGGTATCAAACCCAGGACGAGCTTTTGGAGGTTGCTAGGGAATATAAAAAACGCGGCCTCCCCATATCGGTTATTGTAATTGATTTTTTTCATTGGCCAAAGCAGGGGGAATGGAAGTTTGATCTGGAATACTGGCCTGATCCAGATGAAATGATTCGTGAGCTGAAGGAGATGGGTATTGAACTGATGGTATCCATTTGGCCTACAGTTGATAAAACAAGTGCCAATTATCAGGAGATGTTACAAAAAGGTTATTTGATTCGAACCGAACGAGGAATCCGTACCAGTATGGATTTTTTGGGGGATACTGTTTTTTATGATGCCACCAATCCAGGAGCGCGGGAGTTTGTGTGGGAGAAAGCAAAAGAGAATTACTACGATAAGGGAATTAGAATTTTTTGGCTGGATGAGGCGGAACCTGAGTATACGGTTTATGACTATGATAACTATCGTTATTATTCGGGTACAAATTTGGAAATTGGAAATATCTACCCGGTGATGTATGCTAAAACTTTCTTTGATGGAATGACAAGAGCAGGTCAAAAAAATGTGCTTAACTTGCTTCGTTGCGCTTGGGCTGGCAGTCAACGATATGGGGCTTTGGTTTGGTCCGGGGATATAGATTCCAGTTTTACTTCGTTAAGAAATCAAGTCAAAGCCGGTTTAAATATGGGACTGGCAGGCATTCCGTGGTGGACAACGGATATTGGGGGATTTCACGGTGGGAATCCTGAGAATCCTTCTTTTAGGGAATGCATCATCCGCTGGTTTGAGTATGCAACTTTTTGTCCGGTGTTTCGTCTTCATGGCGATCGGGAACCTCATTCCGAACCTTTGGGGATTTTTGGAGGAGGTTTATTTGGTAGTGGAGCTGCGAACGAAGTATGGAGTTATGGAGAAGTAGCCTATGAAATTTTTAAAAAATATTTGATGATTCGTGAGCAATTGCAGGCTTATATTGAAGAAATAATGCGGAAAGCTCATGAGAAGGGGACTCCGCCAATGCGGCCGCTCTTTTATGATTTCCCGGATGATACTCAAAGCTGGGATATTGAGGATCAGTTTATGTTTGGTCCGGATATCCTGGTCGCTCCGGTCCTCTATGAAGGAGCGAGATCCCGCAAGGTTTATTTGCCATCCGGCGCAAAATGGCGAAGCGCATTTTCGGAGCAAACCTATGCCGGTGGACAAAGTATTGACTGCGAGGCTCCATTAACAATAATCCCTATTTTTCTAAAAAATGATGCGCAATGGCTAATTAAAGAATGAAAACTATTTTATCTTGACAGTTCCAATTTGATCAAAATTAAAAAGGAGCTTACTCTTAAAAGAATTAACTTTTAAGAGTAAGCTCCTTTTTTTATTCTGGAAGAGTAGAAGAGCAAATCCGTGAGTGAATATTCAAAAAGCAAAGAATTGAATTGGAAACGTTTAAATTGCTTTGTTAAATATTTTAATGGATCAGGATAAAAGGTCATCATGAATAATTCAATAAAAAGCAATACAAACTATTATAATATTAAACATAATAATATTATAATAGTATAATAATTAAAAGGTTAATATTATCCTAATTGGTGATGCTAATACAGATCAAGTGAAAAACAATTTCCGAATTTTTATATTTTTTCCTCAATTGATACGTTCATTGATAAAAATATTTGGGTTTTTCATTTTATCGATAAAGAAGCACGGGGAAATTATTTTTTTGACAATGTAGGCTGTGATTTACAGCCATTTTTTAAAAAGTTATTTGATGGGGGTTATTGATCTTCGATTGAATCACAAAAAATTGCAAAAGGAATTTTTTATAATATATAGAATTTTAAATCAATAGTGTTAATATTAGTTAATCAGGGAAGTGAAAAAAATTTGCTTTCCCCTAAATATTTTCTTTACTTGGCAATGGGTGTTGCTGGGAAAAATAAAATAGATATCAGCAGTAATCCACGGGTTGACGCATATTATTTGAGCCAACACGGTTGTCAAGAAATGTATATTTTCCAGCCTCCTCAACCGATATGGGCTGCGGAGATTTTGCTACGGAGATTATTATCTGAATATAATGAAAGTCAATGGTATCAGCCGAAAAAATTGGCCGGATTGGCTTCGCGGATTTTGAATGAAGTTATGCCGCAGAGAGAGCTAAAAATTCAGCATGAGATGGTCCGGGAGCTGAAATTGAATGAATTTGATCCACCGGAGATTGGATCGTTAATTTGGGGTAGAGCTTTACTGGGAACGGAGATTCCAGGGCTGCTTCATTCAAATGGCATGGAATTACCTTGGGACCCGGAGGATTGGTTGCAATACTGGTATTTGCAATCCGAGTTGAAACGGGAAGCATCGGTTAGTGTTGATAATTTGGGTCTGCCTTTTTGCAGGCGCTGTGGCGAAAGTAAAGCGATTATAGAGGATAATTGTATATTTTGCGGCAACACGCATTGTCTGACATGCACCAATTGTCAGACAATGGGAGTAGCCAAAAGTTGTATTCCCTTATACTCTCAAAGTTATCCTAATCACCAAAGCATGAAATTTCAGATTGAGCCCCGTTTGAAATTTGAATTAACCCAGCCGCAACAAAGAGCTTCAGAAGCAGTTATCCGGTTTTTAGAAAGTCGGCAGCCAGAGTTTTTAGTGTGGGCCGTCTGCGGGGCCGGTAAAACGGAAGTTAGCTTTGGAGGACTGAGTAGAGTAATATCTCAGGGACAACGGGTTTTATATGCCATTCCCCGCAAGGATGTGGTAATCGAATTAACTCCCCGCTTGCAGGAGGCTTTCCCGGAAGTGCCGATTTCGACGATGTATGGCGGTAGTGGCGAACGGTTTTTAGATGGACCATTAACTATCGCCACCACTCATCAGTGCTTACGTTTTTATCAAAGCTTTGATATGGTGATTTTGGATGAAGCGGATGCCTATCCTTATCAAGGCTGTGCCATGTTGCACTATGCGGTGGGAAGAGCTTTAAAACCGGGCGGTCATCTATTGATCATGACAGCCACTCCAAGCCAAACCATGCTTAGACAGATTCGAAATCGAACGTTGGATTATATTTTAATACCGGCCCGACATCACCGAAAACCTTTAATAGTCCCCCAATGGTTAAAATGTGATTTGCCTTTGGCAGCCGATTTTAAAAGGAAGGGGGAACCACCCTTAATAATCCGGGAATTCATAATGAGTTTGAAAAAAAATCAACGTTCGGGCTTTATTTTTATGCCAACCATTTTGCAAATCGAGTCTATTGGCTCCAGTCTGGTAAGCTGGGCAGCTACTTGCGGTATTATGGGAGAAATAATCCACTCCCGATCAGCGAACCGGGCTGAAGCCAAAGAAAGAATGCTCCAAGGGCAAATTCAATTTGTGGTCACTTCAACCATTTTTGAAAGGGGAATTACCATTCCCAATTTGGATGTAATGGTTCTACATGCTGATGAGGAAAAAATTTTCAACAATCAAACTTTGATTCAAATCGCCGGACGGGTTGGGCGTCTAGGGGAAGCCGGACGGGTTTTATGGCTGTCCAAAACGCAGTCTCGTTCTATGAAAACAGCGATACAAATTATTGAAGATATGAATCGCGAAGGATATGAATTGGACTATCTGGATCATTAATTGTAAATTTCCGTTAACAATCATCTCTGATAAATTAGGTCTTAAGCCTTATAAAAATTTTAAAGAAAGTGTCGATGATGAGAATAGGTAATTTAGAAAATAGTATTTGGTTTCGGGAAATCGGCCGAGGTTTGGTGGAGTTATTATTTCCACCGTCGGAAAGATGCCCTGTTTGTTTTCAGGAGAATCGGTTTCATAATGGACTTGGCAAAAATTGTTTAGCTAAAATTTCCTGGATAATGCCTCCTGTTTGTGTAAAATGCGGTCGGCCGCTAAGACTCGAAGCGGCTGAAAAAGAAATTTGCGGGCAATGTAGCGAAACCCGTTACTATTTTTCCAAGGTTCGCTCGGTGGCCGTTTATGAAGGGGCTTTACGGGAATATTTAACGGAACTAAAATATCGGTATCGGCCCGATTTAGCCAGCGCATTAGGCATTCTTCTGGTGGAGTGGGTTAAAGATCATCACGAATTTCAGAAATTGGATTTTATCATTCCCATTCCGATCCATCGGCAGAAATTAATGGTTAGAGGGTATAACCAAGCAGAATTGTTAGCCAATCCTTTACAAAATTATTTGGGTATTCCGATTAAAAATGATATAATAATGAGGGATAGAATTACTTTATCTCAAAATGCATTACATAAAGAAGAACGTTTTAGCAATGTTAGTCAAGCATTTCGTGTTGTGAATGCCAAACCGCTTGCAGGCGCGAAAGTATTATTGGTCGATGATATTTTTACGACCGGCGCCACAGTCTCGGAGGCAGCTAGAGTTTTAATAAGGGCAGGAGCTTTTGAAGTTAAAGTTTTAACCTTGGCGGGCGGTATTTTTGATCCGGAATGGTTTATTTTTTAAGTTGGAGGTGACATTTATGGACATCAGGAACTGCAAGAGATGTGGTAATATATACAATTATTCTGGCAATTCCGTTTGCAATCATTGTGCCCAAGAAGAGCAAGAAGATTTTGATAAAGTACGCGATTACCTATTTGAACATCCAAATTCGCCGGCTTCTGAAATTAATCAAGAAACCAAAGTTGAACTCAAGACGATTTCACGTTTTCTTAAAGAAGGACGCCTGAAAATGGAAGGCGGTTCGGATTCATCGCTTACTTGCGAAAAATGCGGTGAAACGATTCCATCGGGTCGTTTTTGCGAAAAATGTCTTCAAGAAATGCAGTCGGAGTTTAAAAAAGCCGCCAGACCTG
>DNPQ01000055.1 GCA_003501335.1 Bacillota bacterium | reverse complement strand
TGATTTTGATGGTCGCTTTGCCGATTATTTTTCAAAATGAATTGAAACATGTCTTGGAGACCTTAGGCAGCCGCAATCCGATTATCAAATGGTTCATCAAGCCTCCGGTCATTGCGGTTGAAAGCATCGATATTGTGGCCGATGCCGCCGACAACCTTTCGACGGAGAAGATCGGGGCCCTGATCGTTTTCGAACGGGAAGATCCGCTGCTGGTGGTAAAAGAGTCCGGCTCATATATTGATACTGAGTTGACCAAAATAATGATCAGACAAATTTTCTATCCCAATTCGCCGTTACATGACGGAGCCATTCTGATCAAGGGAAGCCGGATTCAATCGGCGGGCTGCTTTTTACCCCTCGATAATCAACTATCCTTACCTCAGGAACTAGGCAGCAGGCACCGCGCCGGCTTAAGCCTGTCGGCTCAAACCGACGCCCTGGTGGTCATCGTGTCGGAAGAGACCGGCAGTATTTCCCTGGCCTGTAACGGAGTTTTAGAACCGGGGTACAGCAGTGAACGTTTGAAATATAGGCTCAAAGAATTAATTCAGCCGGCTCAAGCAAGACCCACCGTGGATAAGAAAACCACTGTTAAGAAAACCGAGGTTTGACCCATGTGGCTAAAATATAACCAGTTTAAAGTGATGTTGAATACAACCGAAGACCGGATCGTAGAGATGGTAGCGGCGAAGTTGCAATTGCCGGCCGAACGGATTCGTAATCTGGCCATTCAACATAAATCCTTAGATGCCCGGCATAAGAATGATATCTTTTTTAATTATAATTTACTTTTTGAAACCGATTGTACCGAGTATGAGCTGGAATCCGTTTTGCAACGTCATCCCAATCTGACTGTATTGTCTGATGTCCCTTCAATAGCCGAAATAAGTACCGGCGTAAATGAACTCCGGAAAAAAATAAATCATACATCCAGACCGGTTATCGTTGGGGCAGGGCCAGCCGGTCTTTTTGCTGGATTGAAATTGGCGGCCGCCGGTTTGAAACCGATCATTATTGAGCGCGGGGATGGACTGGCCGGACGGATTGAAAAAGTGAACCGTTTTTGGAAACAGGGAATTCTGGATCCCAACTCCAACATCCAGTATGGACTTGGCGGAGCGGGGACTTTTTCCGACGGAAAATTAATGACCCGGGTCAAGGACCCGGCCTTGCCGGAAATATTAAACCTCATGGTTGGCTGCGGCGGACCTCCCGAAATCATGTACTGGCAGTATCCCCATATTGGGACGGATCTTTTGCGGGAGGTTGTTACGAAGCTACAGGAAAGAATTATTGATGATGGAGGGGAAATCCGTTTTCAAAGTTGCTTAACCGACTTTGAGATCAAGGAAAGTCTTTTGCGGTCGGTTACAATCAATCGCCAAACGGTGATCGAAACGGATCTTTTGCTGCTCGCTATCGGTAACAGCGCCCGGGATACTTATGAACTTTTGGTTCAAAAAGGCCTGCAACTGATCCCAAAGGCTTTTGCGGTAGGCTTCCGGATTGAGCATCCCCAAGATATGATCAATAAAGCGCAATACGGCCAATGGGCGGGTCATCCCAGGCTGGGACAAGCGGAATATCATTTGACTTTTCAGCACCAGCCCACCGGCAGGGGTAGGGGTGTCTATAGTTTTTGTATGTGCCCCGGGGGTATGGTCGTTGGGGCCACTTCGGAAATAGACGCCGTGGTCACCAATGGAATGAGTTATCAAGCCCGGGATAGCGGGATTGCCAATGCGGCCATCATCGTGACGGTGGGGCCGGATGATTTTAGAAATTTAACCGGTGACAGCTCGGTTTTAGCCGGGCTTGCTTTTCAACGGGAATTGGAGCGCCGGGCTTTTCAATTGGGCGGCTCCAATTATTCGGCGCCGGTCCAAAAATTGGGAGATTTTTTACATAAGGAACTTTCCGGTGATTTCGGCCCGTTCAAACCGACTTATTTGCCGGGTTATACTCCGGCTAATTTATGGGAGTTGTTACCCCCGGATCTTTGTGAGGCCATTGCTGACGGGATTCAGTCTTTTGCTCGGAAAATCAAAGGGTTTGATTGGCCGGAAGCGGTTTTAACCGGCATTGAGACCCGGACTTCGGCCCCGGTAAGGATCTTGCGCGACGAAGAACGGGGGGCTAGCGGCATTGGGGGGATTTATCCGGTCGGCGAAGGCGCCGGATACGCCGGGGGTATCATTAGTTCGGCCTTGGACGGCTGGAAAACGGCGGATACGATCATCAGCAAGCTTGACATATAGAACATTAACATAGAAAAGCAGTACATACGCATTTATATCAACATTTTAGGAGGAGTTTTCATGGCGCGATTGTTCGGCACGGATGGAGTTCGCGGAGTGGCCAATCAAGGATTGACAACCGAGATAGCTTTTGGGCTGGGACAGGCAGCGGGTTATTATTTTAAGGGCAATATGGACTCAAGTGAAAGGCCCAAAATCATTATCGGTAAAGACACCCGGGTATCCGGCGATATGTTGGAGGCGGCTTTGGCGGCAGGGATCACATCGGTGGGCGTTGATGTGGTCAAGCTGGGTATCATTCCAACGCCGGGTGTCGCTTTTTTATGCCGTAAGCTTGGTCCCAGGGCAGGTGTGATGATTTCCGCTTCCCACAATCCGGTCGAAGACAACGGCATTAAATTTTTTGATTACCAGGGTTTTAAATTAACCGACGAAGTGGAAGATAAAATTGAAGATATCTACCGGCATCAGTTGAAAGATTTGGAGCTGCCGATAGGAGTCGGGGTCGGCCGGATTACGGATTCTTATGAAAGCATTCATTTGTACGAAGAGTTTTTAGCAGGAAGTATCGGCGTGAATTTAACCGGATTAAGAATTGTTGTCGATTGCGGCTTTGGAGCTTCGTATGACTTGGCGCCCAAAGTTTTGAAAAGACTCGGGGCGGAAGTGATTGCGCTTCATGCCATCAATGACGGAAGCCGGATCAATGTAAAATGCGGTTCGACACATCCCGGAATTTTGCAAAAAGAAGTCACCGCCAGCGGGGCTCATGTCGGAATCGCCCATGACGGAGATGCCGACCGGGTGATTGCAGTGGATGAAAAAGGCCATGTCGTCGATGGCGATCAGATCATTACCATTTGTGGTTTGGATTTGCTGAAGCGGGGCGAGTTAAAAAACAAGAAGGTAGCGGTGACGGTCTATTCCAATCTAGGACTGGCGCAGGCATTTAAGAAAAATCAGGCCGATGTGGTGGTGACCGCCAATGGAGACCGTTATGTATTGGAAGCTCTCCGGGAACAAAATTTAGTCCTGGGCGGGGAACAATCAGGCCATATCATCTT
>DNPQ01000141.1 GCA_003501335.1 Bacillota bacterium | reverse complement strand
CTCCCCCGCCTCTTTGAGCTTCCGGGTGATCACGATATCCTCCCGGCTGGGTTCCACTTCCCCGCTGGGATGGTTATGAAAAACGATAATGGCCCCGGCATTATTATGTAGCGCCGCCGCAAACACTTCCCGCGGCCTGACGTTAACCTGCTCCAAATCACCGACGCTGATGATATGGATACCGGTTATTTTGTGTTTAAGGTTCAAAGAAATAATGCCGAACTTTTCCACGGGTTCTGATGACAAGTCCAGGAAAAGCTCCAGAGTTTTGAAACAAACTCGGGGACTGGTGATTTGCAAATTCTCCAGATCATAACGGCGGTGAGCCAGGCGGATTTGTTTGAGGGTATAGAGATTGATGGAGGTCAGGGGCATGATTACTTCCTCTTTTCAAACGATTGTTAACTTTGTTTCTTTGCTTTGCAATTATTGTAACATCTGTAACTAATGTTCGCAACAACTATTTCTAAAATTACATATGTTATAATAATTACGCGAGGTGTTATTTTGGACGAATATATTTCATTAGAAGAAGCAGCTCAAATTTGTAACGTTACCCGGGCGGCTATTTATCGCTGGCAAAAAAACGGTCGCATAACCCTTTATAAAAAAGGATCGCGCACCGTTGTTAAGCGTTCCGATATTGAAGAAATAAAAAAGGAAAATGAGGAGATAAGGCCGTTTAAATAGAGGCTAGTTAAAAATAGATTATTTATTAATACATAATTAAAATCCCAAACTCAATTGATATTCCTACCGTTATCATTTCCTTTTATCAAAGAGTACCTATGAGCATCAGCGATAAAATAAAAAATTTACGCCTTGGGAAATCCAATCATGGGCCACTTCTAATTTAGCATTCAACGTTTGGTCGTTTTTTTTAAAAGGTCTTGCAGTATTGCATTTTGAAGTTCTTTTTCAGCCAATAGCTTTTTCAGCATGATGTTTTCTTTAGCTAGTTCTTTACTTTCTTTGGTTAAGGGAATGCCTTTTGGCATCGGAAAATCGGTTTCCCGGACCCATTTAGCAACTTGGCTGGGTGAAAGATCATGATTTCTGGCTACTAAAGCACTGTTATGGGTTTCTTTGGCTTCTCTAACAACTTGTTGTTTAATCTCTTCCGTGAATCTACGTCTTTGCAATAATGTCGCCCCCTGTTTCTAATTTACCAGAGTTAAGACACTTTTGTCCAAACATTTTAGGGGGCTAAAGAGCTCGGGAGTTAATAAAATATCAACGCGTTCACTTGAAGCTTTTCTTAAAAGATCTTCACACAAATCAAAATATTCATCATCTTCAATAAATGGGCCATTGATTTCATCGTACTTAATTGAAGCTTTACTTTGTAAACGCATTATCTTAAATGTCTGAGGATTGCCTTTACAGGCATCGAATTCTGGGCAAAAGTTACCAAACTCATTTTGAATTCTATCTTCGACATAACAAATTCAATTGGCATTACAAATTCCTCTTTTACTAGGTAAAATATTCAATTTATAATGTTGACTGTTATTTTGTGGTTCCGAGAATTTTTTCATAGTAAAGATGTACTTAACCATCATCGCCCCAAACGTCCACAAGTTGATTCAAGAAAGTATTGGATCACAATGCAAATTTTCTCGCCATCGCTCCTCCAAAAATGCAAAGTTTCCCACCAAAACTCCTTCCAAAAATTAAAAATCTCAACCGAGTCTATGGTCTTGCTGTGACTCTGGTTGAGACCCTTTTATCATAATCGAATATTGATATCTAGAAATGAATATGCTTTGGTAATTCTCCATCCCAAACCAAAAACCTCCAATAGCAGGTAAATTTATTCACAATATTAGTATCTAAATTATATTTACTGTCCATCGGCTTCAACTCGTTCGCAGTCATACTCAGCCGCCTCTTCCATTGCCTTGAGAATGTCATGATCAAAAGTACCTGCGAACTGAATCAAATCTTTGCCTGGTTTCCCCTTTAATGCAAAGGAAACGTCGCCATGCATAACCGCAATGATTTAAAAAGCGGTAAACTGTGTCTTTTCCAGGTAAAGATTGGCTTTTATTGCTTTGAAGCATTTGAAACTAATCCAAAGACGAGTTGAAATAAATTTGAACATGTAAAACCAAATTTCTTTTTAAAACCTGTTTTTCTCAGGTACTGTATAATTTGAAGCTCATTAAATGCGGTTTAAATTTCATTTAGTAGTTGATTACTGAGTGTGAAAAACCTATTTAAAAGTTTCATAAGTGCTTTGCATGGCACCCGATGATTTGATCCATCAAGTGCGCAAATGCCAAAATACCAGGCAATTTACATCCTACTCTGAGTTTATAGAGGCAAGCCAGCTTCAAGATGTTCTAAGCCAGCATCGAGCAACTTGTAAAACCTTTCTATAAATCCTTCAGATAAGTCTTTTTCTGTACTAATCCATGCAGCAAGCCATACCCCGGCAATTGCACCGGAGAGGTTGCATATTGCAAAGTCATCCTGTCTACGTCCAACCCGTTCTGCCACCATTTCGTTAATTAATCGAATTTTCCCCGCAAAATGGTTTAGTGTAGCAGTACTCAGCTCAGGTACAGTACGCAATAACAGGTGACGCTCTTTTATCTGTTCGGTCTCCTCACTCGGACTTTCCAGAAACAATTTGTAAAGCGCATTCCGTAGGGCCTGAATTGGAGTCATTTCCGAAGGCTCCGACAGAGTAGCCTCCTTAACCGTATTATCAATAAAATCAATATCACAGAGAACGACGTCGGCCTTCGTCGCAAAATATCGGAAGAAAGTTATGCGTGAAATTTCCGCGGCTTCTGCTATCTGTTCTATCGTTGTCTCATTATACCCTTGCTCTTTGAACAGTCTCAGTGCTTCACGCTGAATAGTGACCCGCGTTTTAGCCTTCTTTTTGTCAATCCAACCCGAAGCTGGCTGAATGCCACCATTCAATCCGTTTTTTTCTTCTGCCCGTCTCTTTTCCATTTCTATCAGTAATTCCTTTCATACTCCATTAGCTGGATGGAGGCGGATCATGCCCGCGAATAAACATGATCCCCCTCATTTTACAATTTCTATTTATTTTTTGAAGAAATCCTTGCACTGAAGCGGATGCTGGAACCTAGTCTAAATAAGTAAAAGGAACTTTAATAGGCAAATATTTTCTCAGCTCTGACGTACCTGTTTCACGTTGCGCCGCCATATCGAAATGCTGATGCATCATATTATGTTCTAGTGCATCTGCTATGATTTTTTTCCAGGGACGTTTCGTAATCTGACTCGCCATATACCGGCATCCGCGCGGGCGTTTCATCATCTCTCGCGCGA
>DNPQ01000398.1 GCA_003501335.1 Bacillota bacterium | reverse complement strand
ATCATGGTTGATCCGGAAATATATCGTTTTTCGATTGTGAAACTAACTTTACAGCCCCTCGTTGAAAATGCAATCTACCATGGGATCAAACAAAGCCATGGCAAATGCTGGGTTCAAATTCGGGGTTTCCGACAGGACCAAGAAATCTATTTAGAGGTTATTGATAATGGTGCCGGTATGTCACAAGAAAAAGTACAACAAATCCACGACACGTTATGGGAACACAGTCGTCATGAAGATATGGGCTTTGGATTAAGCAATGTCCAGCAGCGGATCCAACTTCATTACGGCTCGGCCTATGGATTACACATTCAAAGCACTGTAGGCGGAGGAACCACGATTCGTGTGATTATTCCGGCAGAAAAGGGAGACGAAAAAAATGTGCCGTATTCTCATCGCTGAAGATGACGCCATTAGTCGTAAGGGATTGTGCAAGAATATCCCCTGGGAAGAAAACGGTTTCGAAATTGTGGGTGCCGCCGGGGATGGCGAAGAAGGATTGCAACTGGCGCAACAGTTCCAGCCGGAACTGATCATCTCCGATATCAAAATGCCTTTTATAGACGGATTGGAATTGGCCAGACAAGTATTAGAAAGGGAACCCTCCGTCCGAATCATTTTATTAACCGCCTATGAAGAATTCGAATATGCCAAAAAAGCCCTGGATCTCAAGATTTTTGATTATATTTTGAAGCCGGTGGATACGGATCATTTATTACGTGTCGCCAAACAGGCCGTATGGGAGATGGAAAACGAACTCAAAGTACAATGGCAGATCCGGGAAAGCCGCCCTTTGCTATTGCAACGTTTTTTTTCCAGACTCGTTTATCAGCAATATCGCGATGAGGCCGAGATGAGCGAAGAAGCGAAATTTTTAGAAATCCCTCCTTTTCAAGCTAATTTTCTAGTCATCATCCTCAAAATTGATGATTATTATAATGCTACTTTTAATAAAAACGCTCGGGAACAAGAAATTTTAAAATTCACTGTGCGTAATTCTTGTGAACAAAAAATAAAACCCGCTCCAGTCATGATCTTGGATCCCGGCGGCGATGAATTAATTATCATCTATAATTCCGACCAAAAACCCGGTTTGCTGACGCAAGATATCTTTGAGCAATATGATATGCTTCGGACCGAAAACGATAATTTGTTAAAAACCACTTTAACCATTGGTATGGGGACAGCTCAAAATGGGCTGACCGGCATCACCATATCTTATAAGGAAGCCCGGGCAGCGACGGAATTCCGGCATATTCTAGGGAAGAATCAAGTTTTAGTGGCCGGCGACACTATCATGCCGGAGAATGAAGTGAAGTTGGACTTATCCAGTTTCTATAAAGAATTGGTTTTTAAGATCAAGTTGGAGCTCTTCGAAGAGGTATTAATGATGATCCGGCAAATTGAAAAACAGTTTCTGGAACTCCAATTTGTATCCCTTCCCTATGTACGTTTGGCAGCTATCGATATCATTTTATTGATCCTGAATGAAACGGGAGAAAAGGATGAAGATCTCCAAGCGAATAAAGAACATTTTTTAGTTGAAACCAGTAATGAATTTTTACAATTAACGACAATTAGCGAAATCTTTGAACGGATCAGAAAAGCGGCCCAGGATTTATTCCAAATGATCAGTTCAAAACGGGATATGCAACATAAAGGCTTGATAAAACAAGCTATCAGCTATATAGAATCTCATTTTACCAATGAAAACCTATCTTTACGAGAAGTCGCCGGGGTTATCTTTGTCAGTCCAATCTATTTAAGTATCATCTTTAAAAAAGAGCTCAATATTAATTTTATCGATTTTGTAACCGATCTTCGGATCAAACAAGCGATGAATCTGCTGCGAAATACCGATTTTAAAGCCTATGAAGTGGCTGAAAAAGTCGGTTATAGCAATCCTCATTATTTTAGCGTCTGCTTTAAGAAGTATGCAGGCTGTTCCCCGTCAGAATTTAAAAAGTTGCCATGAACTTATGAATATAGACCCTTCCCGCTTACACTGTTAACCACTCTTTAAAATACCCCATTTCTAAAAGCTGAAAAACATATGCCAGACAATTATCAGGCTTGAAAATTTATTGAACCTTGATATAAAAAAATTGAATGTTATTTCCCACCGCTTTGCATGATAATAAGCTTAACTACTAGAATGAAGTGAGGTGCCCTGATGCAAAGCATCGATAGAGGAAAAAGGAATTGGATTCCTTATTTATTTATTGCTCCGGCTGTAGTGTTAATATTATGTTTTATGGTTTATCCGGTCGGTAATGTGTTTTATTATAGTTTCCAGAACTACAATCTGAGTCAACCGTATTCTAATGGTTTTGTCGGATTGGGCAATTTTATCAAAATTTTTCATTTGGATTCATTATTCTATTCTAGCTTGGGAGTATCTTTAAAATGGGTTATCATAGAAGTTTTATTTCAACTAATCTTCGGACTCGTTATTGCTTTACTGCTCAATCAGAAATTTAAAGGGCGGGGATTCTGCCGGGCTGCTGTACTAATACCCTGGGCAATCTCCGGAGTCTTGACTTCCATGATGTGGTCAATGATGTTTAACGAACATTTTGGCGTCTTCAATGCTTTGTTGCGGCAAATCGGCTTAATTCACACCAACATTGCCTGGACTGCCAATTCCAAAACCGTCTTGGGAGCGATTTGTCTAGCCGAACTGTGGCGGGGTATTCCCTTTTTTGCCATTGTCATCCTGGCTGGGCTGCAAAGCATCCCAACTGAACTTTACGAATCATGCGCAGTGGACGGTGGTGGACGGTGGGGTTCTTTTTGTAATATTACCTTGCCTTATTTGAAAGAGACCATTATCTTATCCACTCTTTTACGCGCAGTCTGGGAATTTAACAGTGTTGATTTGATTTACACGATGACCGGTGGTGGACCGGCCAATGCTACGACTACTTTATCCATGTATATTGCGCAAAAAGCCATCTCCGCCAGTAATTTTGGTTACGGATCGGCTTTGGTAGTTATCAGTTTTATGCTGTTATTAGGATTTGCCTTAACTTATTTGCAGATGAGCAAATTTGGACAGGAGGAGCAGCTATGAAAAACTTCGGGTCCAAAATTAGCAAGTTCTTTTTATTTTTCTTCCCGTTAATGTTAGTTATGCTCTTTGTGCTGTTTCCTTTTTATTGGACAATTAATACTGCTTTCAAACGTGAAAGTGATATCATGAATACCCATATCCAATATCTTCCATCGCCGTGGACCTTCCACAATTTCTTTAATGCCTGGCAGAATATTGGCTTTTCGGTATATTTCAAAAACAGCCTGATTGTTTCGGTTCTCTCAGTAATTTTGGTGGTTTTATTTTCAATTTTAGTTGGCTATGCGTTAGGCCGTTTTAATTTCAGAGGTAAAAAGGGTTTTATGTTGACACTCCTTTGTACGCAGTTTATTCCGCATACCATGCTGATTATCCCTTTTTTCCTTATCTTTAAGAGCCTAGGTTTAACCAGTAGCTTATGGTCCTTGATCATTGTTTATACTACGTTCCAGTTGCCTTTTAACTCGGTGATCATGAAAGGTTTTGTCGCCAATATACCGAAAGAACTGGAAGAAGCGGCTATGGTTGATGGCTGTAGCCGTTTACGGGCGATTTTCAACGTTATCTTACCCATATTATTACCGGGACTCATCGCGACAGGCTCATTCGCCTTTATCGGATGTTGGAATGAATTTTTATTTGCCTTGATCTTAATTAGCAAAAGCAGTCGCTATACGATCCCAGTGGGTTTGAACTTTATGATGGGCGAGTATGATATCAATTATGGTGCTTTGGCCGCGGGAAGCGTTATTGCCTTGATTCCGTCGGTTCTGATATTTGCTTACGTGCAAAAATATTTAGTTCAGGGATTAAGCACCGGGGCAATTAAGGGTTGATTAATTATCGGGAGGTGATGAAAAGGCTGACTTCTGCAAAAAGTGCGAAAATATATCAACATTTACATGGAGGAAAATAAAATGGTCAAGAAATGGTTGTTGCTCTTATTTATAATTTGCCTAGGATTTTCTGCAGTTTGCCTGGGCGCGCCGGCCAAAATCAAGCTTACCTTTTGGAATAATAATGCCGGCCCTGAACGGGACCCGATTTTTCGAGAATTAATCAAGCGTTTTCAAGAACAAAATCCTGATATTGAAGTGGAATATGTGGCAATTCCATCGAGTGCTGCCAAACAAAAATATGATGTGGCAGCAGCCGCCAATGATCTTCCTGATTGCACCGTCTTCCCCCAACAATGGCTGGGCGATTATGCAACCCGGAAAATTATTTTACCATTAGACTCCTACTATAAGAAATGGTCTGAGGGCAAGGATATTTCGGCGACCTGTCTCCAAAGTGTGCGCGACTCTGTCTCCAGTAAAAAACTGTATATGATTCCACAAACAGGTACTCTAGATACCATTTGGTATCGATCCGATTGGTTCAAAAAGGCCAATTTACCGGCTCCGCGTACTTGGGATGATTTTTTTAATGCGGTTGATAAATTGACCGATAAAGCAAATTACCGATACGGATATAGTATTCGGGGCGGAGTGGCAGGCTCCTATCCCTTACAAGCGGTTTTGTATTCTTACTCCGGAATCACTAGCTTTTTTACAGCCAAAGGCAAGTGCACCATTAACGATCCCAAACACATTGCAATTGCTAAGCGTTACTTAGGCCTTTATGGCAAATATACGTCTCAGAGCGATATTACCGCCGGCTATAAGGAGATGGCCGCGGCATTCGATACCGGCTCAACAGCGATGATATTGCACAACCTCGGTTCTTATACCCAGCATCTTCAGACTTTAGGCGCCGGTAAATTCGCCGCCGCTTCCATGCCGCTCTCTCTCACCGGGAGACATGTACTTGTGGCAGGAAACACTTTTAGTGGGTATTCCATTTTCAGTACTTCCAAGCGACCTGCTGCAGCATGGAAATTTATCAGCTTTTTAGCCTCGGAGAAAAGCCAAAGCTATTGGAACCAAAATACCGGTCAAATGCCGACAAATAACAAAGTTTTGAATGAAAAGTGGATCCAAGACGCACCTCAAATATCACTTCTCGCTTCTACGCTAGCCGACAAGAAGACGATTCTGGTCGCTTCGCCGATCTATTTACCCGATTACAGCGTAATTATGGATCAAGTTGTCGATCCTGGAATTCAAATGGTCCTGAGCGGGAAAAAATCGGTGGAAACCTTCTTAAATGAATGGGCCCAAGCATTGGAAAAATCCAAAAAGGATTATGACACCGCGTTTAAAAAATAAATTTTTTGAAAAAGACCTGAATGAATTGGTGGATGGAGTATCCGTCCACCAATTATTTTTAATTTCAAATTTTCTTCATCAAAAGAACGGGTGGTATCAGATGAAAATGAACTTCGGTCTCTGTCCTTTTTGGTTTTGGAACGGCGCGATGACTGATGATGAAATTCAAAACCAAATTAACCACATGAAGGAAGAAGGAATCGGCGGGTTTATGATTCAGCCCCGCATGGGTTTAGAGATTCCTTATTTAGGGCAGGAATGGTTTGAAAAAGTACGACTCGCAGTCGAAACCGCCAAGGAATGCGGCTTAGATGTTTGGCTGAGCGATGAATATCCCTATCCGACCGGGAACGCCGGCGGCCAGGTACTCTTGGAACATCCGGAATATGCAGCCGCTGAGTTAAAAACCTGGAAGCTCGATATTTCCGGCGATCAGGAATTGATTATGGATTTACCGTGGGGTAAGGCCATTTGGGCGGCTGCTTATCCCGTCCACACCGGAACGGTCGATTGGAACCATCCGCTGGATCTGGCTCCGGCCATCGGAACCATTGGCGCCGAACCGATTTTTCAAATGAGTGGCCTAACTCCCTATAATAAAAAACGCTTTTTCTTCGGAAAAACCATCAAACGCTTACAATACAAACTTCCCCCCGGGAATTGGCGCGTGTATATCTTTATGCAGGTTACCATGGAACATATGAAATTTTTCGGCAAATTCATTGATCCTTTGAATAAGCAGGCGGTAGCTTGCTTTATCCAGGAAACTCATGAAAAATATTATCAATATTTGGGGCCGGAATTTGGGAAAACCATCAAAGGATTTTTCGCTGATGAAATCGATTTGCAGCCTCATGATGCTGACTTACGGTGGTCACCTCTATTGCCGGAACTTTTTTTAAAAAACAAAGGCTATACTTTGATTCCGAATTTGCCGGCTTTATTGGACCAAGTTGATCAAAAGACCGCCAAAATACGTTATGATTATTGGGATGTCTTAACAACCGAGTTTATGGCGAGTTTTGATAGCCAAGTGGCCGACTGGTGCCGTAATCATCAGGTGCTGTATGCCGCGGAGAAACCGATCCTGCGAAGCCGGCAATTGCAATATATGGATGTTCCCGGAATAGATGCCGGTCATCAAAAAGTCAACACGGTCCCGGCCATTGCCAATAAAAAATACCGGGCCAACGCCAAACTGCTCGGATCCGCCGCTCACTTTTACGGTAAAGGACGGGCCCTTTGCGAATGTTTCCATAGCGTAGGCTGGGGCATGACCCTCCAGGATATGAAATGGATGATCGACTGGCTGGGGATTCAAGGCGTCAATTTGTTTGTACCCCATGCATTTTTTTATACCACCGACGGATTGGCCAAGCATGACGCACCACCATCATCATTTTATCAAAACCCTTCCTGGCCCCAAATGCACATTTTATCCAATCATGTTAAAACCCTTAGCCAGTTGGGGAGCGATTATCGCCAGCAGGTTGAAATTTTAGTGATCGATCCCATCACCAGCCAGTGGACAGCCATGCTAGAGCCGCATGATTTAAAAAACCGCTTAACTGAAGATTTTTCAAAGCTGCAACAAAGTTTGCTCCGGAATCATTTCGATTTTTATATTATTGATCCCCAAGAATTAAGCCAGGGCCGGATCGACGGCCCTGGGATTGCTATCAATAATGAAAGTTTCTCCATTGTAATCTTGCCCCCCATGCTGAACCTGGAAAAAGCGGCCCGGGAGAAAATCAAAGAATTTGTGGCCAGCGGAGGAACACTCCTGGCGACCCAATGCCTGCCGGTGGAGAATATCGACGGGGCTGAAGATTTCCCTACATTGTTAAGCGATTGGTTCGCTGTTGACGCCAATACGGTTTATCAGCAATACCGCCAAGATAGTCCAGCCCCGGTATCGATTAGAAACCAAACTCATGGTCAGGCGATCTTTGTCCCTACGATTGAAGAGTTACCGGAAAATCTAGCCTTGTTAACCGCAAGACCGATCACCATCATTTCCGGCGGAAAAGAAAATAATGCTTTTTTGGTCAATCATTATATTCAACCTGAGAAGATTTACCTCTTAGCGTTGAATGTTTCCGGAGAAACCCAATCGGTAGAGATCCATTGGGGTGATTTCGGTCTTTTAAATCCCATCCTGGAAGAGGTCTCCATGGAGGATCCCGCCCAGAAAGATTTCATTGCTGATTTTCATTGTCATAACGGCCACGGCAGCTTTAAAGCCGAATTTGCGCCTTACCAATCAAAACTTTACCGTTTGCAGACCGGAAAATTAACGGCTCAAAGCACATCGCGAACCCCTCCAAAAAACGATATTCTGTGGCTGGATCCCCAAGCAAAATGGCAAATATCCGTCCAGCAAATGAATACCGCCCGGTTTGACCAATGGGAGCTGCAAATCGACAGTGTCGGGCCCAATCATACTCCTTATCAAGGTGTAGGCCCAGGCAGGGTCCGCTGTCGGCCCATCATCAATCAAATGGCGGAAAGCGGAATGTATTTACCGGTCGTCTTGTCCGATTATTTCGGTTGCCCGCTGGAGTTAGTCTTTCCACCTTTAGATTGCCGTTACCGGACCCAGTTTCAAATAGCGGAGCTTCCTTCTTCCGCCGCCTGGCTGGTTATGGAACCGGGAAGCATCCAAGGGCAGTGGCAACTGGCCGTTAATGGCCATCCCTTTATCCATCAGGATTTTCAGTCCAAGCCGGTCTATCTGCCATCCAATCTGGGTGTAGAGGTTACTTCCTTATTAAAATCAGGTCTTAATGAACTGGAGCTCCAAGTAAGCACCAACCATAATTCCGATGGATTGATCAACCCGCTCTATTTATGCGGCCCATTCGGGGTCTATCAGACTACGGCCCAAAAGTACTGGACCATCGACAAACTCCCCGAGGAAAGTTCCTTTAGCCAGGAGAGTCCAGACGGACTACCCTGTTATGCCGGTATCATCAGGTATCGCCGGAAAATGGTTTTTGATCAGACCCCATCAACCCTGCGTCTGGGAATCAAAGGGATTGAGAATCCAATCGAGTTATTGGTAAACGGCCATTCCGCCGGTGTCCGGCCCTGGGAACCTTTTGTCTGGGACTTAGCGCCGGAATATTTGCAGCCTGGTGAAAATCTGCTTGAATTTAAAGTTACCACCACCCTGCTGGGTTTGTTGGAAGGTAGCCGCTTTGATCCAAAACTCCATCGTTATGTTGAGATTTAAACCACTCAAGAAAGAAGGCATCCTGCATTGAGATCCCAAGTATTAACGCCTGCCGATGTAGCCGAAAAAGCTCTCGCCATCGTCCGGAGCACCAAAAGATATAACGACGTTTTACCCCTCCAGTTCATTGAAAAAATGAAGCACCATCATGGAACATCGAAAGAACTGGATGAGTATGGAATCTATCGAAAAAATCCTCTGATTGTAGCCTTCGGCGACAGTGTTACCGCCGGTTGGTTCGAAGGAAACACTCTTTTCCCCGAAGCTATTCGGTCGAAGTTTCTCAATGACGCCAAGCCGGTAGAACACATTA
>DNPQ01000103.1 GCA_003501335.1 Bacillota bacterium | reverse complement strand
ATTCCCCTCTTATAACGTCAATTTAGTTTCAAAAATTTTTTAAAGCAAACGATTCGTTTACTTTTTGCTTCATCGTCATTCACTATTGCTTGGTATGAAAATATTCGAACGGGTGCGTGCAACCTTCAACAAAAAAACAAGCCCGCTATCCTTAGGATAATAGGCCGTTTACTCTTTTATACCCGCGATGTCCCAAAAATGGCAGGATCAAGGCTATTCCTCTTCTTGCCATTGGACCCTATAGCAACAAATCTATCATACTACTTTCCTAACCAGCCGCCGATATTTCTCAAGGGCCGCAAGAACCTGCTGCGCTTCAGAGAGTGGATCTTGTTAAAATAGCGCCGCCGCACCATAAATCTCCCGACCATGATCGCTTTCATAGGCCATGGTATATTGGGGTTGGTCAGATTGTTCAAAAGCGCCCCATCCACATTCATCCAGATGTTTTGCAACCGCTTGGAGCGTGGGATCATTTTCCCGGAATTCATAACATTTCATCCTTTTTAATTTAAGCATATGGTAGTAAACGTTCCCTGCCCTAAAATGTTCCGTCCCCGGATTCCCCTTTAAAAAGTGGTCCCAAAGATGAACCCCGCGCTATAAACAATAGGACATAACATCTACGTTTGTTATATCATACCACGAACAAACGTTCTGGAAAAGACCTTCTACATTAAAAATAAAATAAAATCGCTAACCCTTTTTGTTCAATGAAACTATATATTATATTTCTTATCGATTCAACTTTCCCAATCCGAAAAAAAGTTAAATGTGAGTACTAAGATAGGGTTCTCGCCCTCATTCTGCGGCTCTATTGAGCCGAGCTTTCATCCCGTCATCGGGAAAAACGAAGGCTATGTCAAGAAAGCAAATAAAAACAACCCGCAACAAGCTAAATACCAGCAAAGAATTACAGTTCGTTTCTCCCCGTGGGAGAAAGCGCGCCTTCAAAGAGGCGAAGAACGAGGGCAGACCCAATTTATTTTACAAAAATCTATTATTTAATTTGTTTCGCCTAGTCTCTTTAGTGTTTATTTCTATTTTTCAAATGAAAAAGTTGAGTTATTGATTTGAAATTACTTTTTAGACAGCCTCTTTTAAAATATTCGGAAAAACAAAGCTCTAATTGGCAACTTGTTGCTGATTAATGACCAATGTCTGGGTGGGAAAGGCAAAAGAAATGCCCCGGTCTTTAAATTCTTTCATTAATTTTAAATTAATCTCTTGTTGGATATCCATATAACGGTTAAAATCACTGGTTAACACATAATAGGCATTCTCGAACACCAAAGCAAAATCACCGTATGACGCAAAATGGGCCCGATCAAAAAGGGTTCCTTCCAGACTTTCGATAATCCTCCGGACCATGCCCGGTACTTCCCGGATCTGTTCCAGAGGGGTATCATAGGTGAGGTTGAACTTAAACAGAACCCGTCTTTGCTCCATCCGCTTATAATTCCGCACCCGGGAATTGGAGAGATCGGTATTGGAAAAGACCAGCTGTTCTCCTCCCAGGCTTCGAATCCGCGTGGTCTTAATGCCGATATGTTCCACAGTGCCCATAAATTCACCGATGACGATAAAATCGCCGATCTCAAAGGGACGGTCAAAAAATATGGTAAAGTAATGGAAGATGTCTCCGAGCACCGTTTGAGAGGCCAACGCCACGGCGACGCCTCCGATGCCAAGGCCGGCCATTAAAGCGGAAATCTTGATGCCCAGATTATCCAGAATGATAAAACCGGCTAGTACCCAGACAATTCCTTTCACCACAGGCATAATACTCTTGATCGCCTGTTGTTTGGATGAATTCATATCTTTCCTTTTCAAAAGAAAGTTGGAGACACTATAATCGAAAATGGACAATAAAAGCCTCACCCCGATAATAATCAGCAATAACAGTCCTACCGCATCAATACATTGGGTAAGAAGCGGTTTTATTTTTAAAATTTGAATGCTTCCGTAAAAAAGGCCGAAAAAAGCCAAAGGCCACAACCGTTTTTCAATGGCCTTCACCATAAAATCATCCATTAAGCTTCCGCTTTTCAGCGCCCATTTCTTAAAACGGGAAAAGAGGAGCCGTTCCAACACCAAAACGATAATGAGTCCCACGGTGAATATGCCCGCTGCGGTTAAATAATCCGAGATCCTATTATGAAAGACCGTTTGCTGTAAAAAACCGTCCATCATGAAGTAGCTCCTTTCCAAAACAGAACCCGCAATTATTATTTAAGTTATTTAAGCTAAAATCAATATATTCGGATTACTTATGCCCGATCCTGCTGTTTAATTTACCCTGCCATCCCAGGCCGCTTTTCGCCAAAGAAGTCTCCAGCAAGGGTGGTGAGTAAAATGGATTCATACTTTAAAAGAAAATACCTTCCCAAAATCCGGAAAGGTAGCAATGATTGAACATTATAGTATGCGAAACAGTTTCCGTCTCGGGTTGAAATAGCGCTAATCAGTCTACTGTCGGAACTTCTTTATGCCGCTTACCATAATATGTACCAAGATACATATTGGAGGTACAAAAATTGTTGTACTTTGATGCCAGTCATCAAAAAGGCTTCGGTGGATGCGACTATGACTGTATTAGGGCATCAAAACCTTTATTGAATAAAATGGTTGTCCTCGACCCTGGTCATGGGGGTTTTTATACGGGAGCCGTACATTACGGGTTTCGTGAATCTGATATCAATCTGTCAGTCGCTCTTAAACTACGTGAAAAGCTATGCCGCTTAGGCGCTAAAGTTGTTATGACACGAACCAGTGACATTAGTCTGGTACCAGCTAACTCAAATCTTGAGGCCGATCTCCAAGCCAGAGTGGAGGTTGCTAAAACCTCTCACGCTGATATTTTCGTAAGCCTGCATGTCGACGGTGTCCCAAATATCAATCTTGAAGGTCCTGCCAGTTACTTTGCGGAAAAACATTCTTCCGGACTTGCCTGTAATATCCAAACTTGTTTAATCAATGAAACTGGCGCAGTCGATAATGGAGTTAGCCCAGCTGATTTTTATGTACTCGTTCACAATAACATACCTGCAGCATTAATTGAAATGGGGTATCTATCCAATCCTGCGGAAGCATTATGTCTTACGGATAATGACTATCAACATCTTATAGCCGACGGCATTTCAAAGGGCATCGTTAGCTACTTTCTGTGCCTATGATCCTGTTGCTTTACGGGTACTTGCTTTCCCGCCGAAACAAAACATAAAATGACTTCCTATAATCTCCCTCCCCACTTGTCGAAACGGAGGTTCGATCTCCTAAACAATAAAAAAACCGCAGGGATATAATCACCAATCCCCAACTTCCTTAAAATAATCCATAATTGTAATCAGCAACAGCACCGTTATAATTAATTACCTGGCCGTTATGATTTTTCCCATCAAGAATGATGTCGGTGATTAACTTGCCGGCTTCACGCGCAGTCTTCATGTGTGGGCCAGTACTGTTCCCGTTTAAATCTGTCGTCGTCCCGCCGGGCATGATAGCAAAAATCTCCAGCGATTTTCCCGCTTGCTTAAAGTTCTGAGCGAGGCTTTGGGTCATGGTGTTGAGTGCTGCCTTGCTCGCTTTGTAGGAAAATGGGTTAAAAAAATCTGCTGTCCCAATTGGTATGGTGATATTCACGATTCGTCCGCCATTTTCTTCAAGTGTCGGCAACATCTGCCGCGTAAGTTCAAACGGTCCGAAAACGTTCGTTTCCATAACATTTCTCAATTCGTCCAAGGTAAATTCATAGCCGGGTTTTCTCATATCTCCGGGAATCGCTGCATTATTGATGAGCATGTCAAGATCAGAATGCTGTGATTGAATTGTATTGACCGCTGCCAAAATGGTTTCTTGATTCTGCAAATCAATATGAATATAGATTGCCTCAATACCTTCTCCATGGAGTTCCTCAACAGCTTCAAGTCCACGGCTTTCATTCCGCGCCCCTATTAATACCATCCAGCCATTTTTCCCCATTTCACGGGCGATTTGCTTGCCAATCCCTTTGTTTGCGCCTGTGATGAAAACTTTCTTTGCCATATCTTTGCCTCCTCAGTATTTTCCTTATTCCATCCCGTTCAAAATATAAACACTCAACAATTCATCGTATAATCAAGTTTAATACGTAATGATAACTATTTTCTGTACTATAACATAAGCAAATGCAAATTTAAAGTACCCTAATTCCATGTTCGTCACCGACACTACCTATAACACTTTCACCTCTTCAGCGCTCTACAGCGGATTGCTCTGCCCAATGCCATAACAAGCACCACAGCACCGTCAACTCTTTCTGTGGACTTTGCCTTTGATTTTTACGGCACCATCCTTTGTTTCAACCTGTATATTATCTTATATTCCATCTCAACAAGATGACCGTCATGGACAAGTTTCCCTAATACCAATTTTTATTCATTAAGTTAACAGCCGGTGGGTTATACGCTATTAGCATATCCACCATCACCGGCTGTATTTAAATGCTCTCAATCCTACCGTCTCTCGTTCTTCGCCACGCACTCCACATGATATGTTGAAGTCGACAGGATGAGATTTTAAACTTATTGTAATTTAACTTTCATCCCGGTATAGGTAACTTATGAAAATATCTTCTCAAGCCAAGGAATACGTCTGATTAGATAACTGAAACCAAAAGAGACCGGAAGCACAATTGCCGCCATTATTATCGCCTTCAGCACCGGATAAGCAAGCCAATTCCTAAAAATTAATGTTATTCCGACTAGGATGGGCGCATGAAAAGCATAGACTCCGAAGTAATTATTGGAAAGGAACCGGCTCACCGGGCCCTGAGTGTTATACTTTTCCCGGTAGATTACTAATAATCCAAGGCAAATTCCGATGCAAAAGAAGGATTCCCATACGGCATAGGCCGCCGCTTGCCAATAGAGTCCACCAAAGAAGGGTAACAGACTCTTTGAAGCATTCCCCAGAATCGTTATTACAAACCATAAGGGAATCCCCAAGAATAGGGCAAGGCGAAACCAAAAGCGGCCAAATCCCAAGGACAGGCTTACCAGCCAGTTTTGCCGGTAAGCCACTATTCCCCATATGAACAGAATGATATATTGGGAAAAAAAGCATAATTGCATGTTCAGTACGGCGGTCCCGATGGGTTGGACCAGTCTAAGCAGAAAAGCGACTAACGATATGACGGTGATCACGGCCAAAACCTTGGTATGAGTGATGGCCATCGGTTTCTGGTTCACGGGGGATGGTTTCATCTTAAAAAGTAAGCGCCATCCGGCATAGAGGATGGAGAAGATTAACAACGCCAAGGCAAACCATAACGGGCCCGTGCCGCTCAATAGATCAGGGGTGGTAAAATATTTAAGACACCAAGACGTGAAACCGGGATGATGTAAAAAATAAACCATCCACACCGTTAAGGGCTGCAGAATTACCATAAAGATCAGTGTCGGCAGGCCCAATCGGAAGAGGCGGTCGCGTAGAAAACGGGCCACCCCTTTTTTGTCACAGGAGCCGGGCACGAAATAGCCGGCGATGAAAAAAAGCAGACCCATGAAGAAGGCTTGGGTGAAACTTCCAACCATGGCAAAAATCAAGTTGGACAATACATCGTTTTTCACCGGCGCCATATAGTACCACCCGCCGATGTGACCATAGGTATCCGCCAGATGATTTAGAATCACCAAAACGATCATCAACCAACGAATATTGTCGATGAATAACAACCGGGTCCCGGAGATTATTTTTGGGGCTTGAGTCGACCTTGGTTGGAAGGCGCTTGAAAGCGACATGATAAAATACCTCCTGAATTTTTTAATATATTTGGCGTGGAAAATAATTTTACATTCATCCAAATAATAGATCCACAGACTAAATTATTTCTATCTTACAATAATTCTTAAAAAATTCTGTCATATCCCATTTTTTCCTTCTTTTATATTACAAAGACCGAAAAAACAATTCACTCGATCAACATAAAAACAAATACCCTTTCAAAATTCGAAAGGAATTATGTTTAAATTATGTAACCGTCGCCCACTTCCATGTGGGCGCCTTCTCGGGTCATTCTGCTCGCCGACGGACCATGATGCATCCATGACATCAAGGCCGCGTGGTCAACCTCCTGTTGACCATATCAAAGCGAATAAAATCGCCCATCTTTTGACTGCTATTTATTTAGCCTAAAAAATTTTTGAACTTTAATTCTGCATCATCGAAAAATCCCTAACCGCCGTCAGGATGTCGGCGGCGCGGCATCTTTTCACGATGAAAAACTGCCGTCGGCAAACCAACAAGCCCAGAAGACGCTGCCACGACGGCAGCG
>DNPQ01000020.1:11675-18253 GCA_003501335.1 Bacillota bacterium | reverse complement strand
CGATTCTCCCGGTCGTTCGGAGAATAATTTTGGAAAACCGCATCATCGATCCGGAATAAAAAAACGGCTACCGGATTTCAGCCGGTAGCCGTTTTTTTCAGTCATCATCCATCTGACGAAAGCATCCTGCCCGCTCCCATCCTACAGTCATTTCTTGCCGGAAAGCTCTTCATTTAAAGCAGGGGATCCCCAAACCTTGATATCAACCCGGCGATTCTGCCACCAAGATGATTCAGTATGCCCCTTAGCCACCGGGAACTCCTTGCCATAGGCATAAATCGTTATTTTCTGAGGATCAATTCCCCGGCTGGTCAAATAACTTTTAATCGCATTGGCTCTTTTTTCCGATAACTCCAAATTATAATTAATGCCGCCCCGTTCATCGGTATGCCCTCCCAAAATAATAAACAATTGGGGATAAGCCTTCAAAACGGCTAAATCAGCATCCAATACACTGTTCTGGTTTGAACGGATTTCCGATTTATCAACATCGAAAAAAATGGCCTTTAATTTCTTGTTCAGGTTGTCCATAACCGGGGTAAAACTTTCAACATAGAACCCATCGGCCAAAAATGCCTTTTGACCGGAAGAATTAGTGACCTCTACGTTATAGGCTCCTACAGGTTGCCCGCTGATATCGAAGAAACAGCTAATTTCACTGGCGCTTTCAACCTTGACATTGAGGCCGGACAAATCATCCTGTCCGTTTCGGCTTAGTTTGACCATACTGCCGGCTTCAAAATATTTTCCTTCGATCCGGGTTAAAATCATTCCGTTGTTAAAACCTCGATTGGGGGTTATTGCAGTGATCGTTGGTTTGTCAACTTCAGCAACCGGTTGCGGGGTTCCGGAAATTGTAAAACCACTCATCAGAAGCCCGGATTTGCCGTCATCATTGACCACTTTGACATCATAAACTCCAGGGTCGGCTTGATTCAAATTGACTTCACAATTGATTTGGGCCTCTGAATTGACTTTGACCTTGGTCGCTCCAATATCCATTTGCCGGCTGGATAGAACCACCGACGACCCGGTTCGGAATGCCGAACCTTTAATCGTTAAAGTGACGAGTCCCTTATTATCACTTTGGCCGGGAGTTACCGCCTTGACAACGGGGGCCGGCAACCCAATCGTGAAACCTTCGGCCAGCTTTGCCTTTTTAAATTTTTTATTGGTAACCACGACATCCCATTTTCCAAGATCTCTGCCTTTTAAATCAAATGTGCAATTGATTTTCTGCGGGGAAACCACTACAACATTCGTAGCTAAAATATCGTTTTCCCCGGTCTTGCTCAATTTGACCACGGCGTCTTTCGCAAATTTATCGCCCTGAATCGAGAGCTCAATAATGTTCGTATTCGGACCATTATTCGGGGTTACCGACTGAATAATCGGCGCTGGTCCCATGAAAAAAAATAACAACGCGCCCATAACAACTACCAAAGCTTCACCCATGAATCATTCCTCCAAAGTTTCTTGATCTGACTTTTCGATGACGTCTCCAGAATAAATCCGTAGCGACTCACCGCTGGGCTCACGGATCAGGAGACTGCCATCCGCTTCCAAATCCAGGGCCTCACCTTCCAGAATACGCCCTGTTCCCAAATTAACCTTTATTTTCTTTCCCAAGGTTGCCGAGTAGGTTTTGGCATATTCCAGGGAGTCGGCCATTCCCGACTGGAGCAAGCGGTCATAAGCAGTCTCAAATTCCTGTAAAAATGTCTGCAAAAGAAAACGGCGGGAACACTCTTTCCCGGTAATTACCCTTAATGAGTTGGCAATATTCCTTAATTCTACAGGAAAATCGGATTCGGAATGGTTGACATTCACCCCGATTCCTACAATCAGATAGTTTACCCTATCAATCTCACCATTGAGCTCAGCCAAAATTCCCACCAATTTCCGGCTTTGAAACATCAAATCATTGGGCCATTTGATTTGGACCTGGACGCCGGTGACTTGATGAATTGCCTTCGCCATGCTGACCGCAGTTAAAAGCATAATCCCGGCCAAAGCCGACATACTCATTTGAGGCCGTAAAATCAAACTAAACCATAATCCCAAGCCTGGCGCGGAAACCCAGTTCCGTCCGATCCGGCCCCTGCCGCCGGTCTGGCTCTCGGCGATAACCAACGTTCCTTCCGGGGCTTTATTTTCACGCGCTAAGGTTTTAGCCCACCGGTTGGTTGAATCGACTTCTCTTTGTTCATAGATAACTTGTCCGAATCTCAGAGTATGCAAGCCGTCTTTGATTTCCAGGGGATGTAACCCCGACACCGGTGTTACACTCTTTAGACAGTAACCCTTCCGCGGCGCCGCCTCAATTTCGTACCCGATTTCCTTTAGGCGGACCAGCTGTTTCCATATCGCAGCCCGGGTTATTCCCAATTTTTGGGCCAATATTTCCCCCGAAACATACCGGCCCTGATTTTCTTTTAAAATTTTCAGCACCTGTTCCAACATTTTTTGGCCCCCTTTAAAGTATAATCATACTACTTTTAAAGAGTCAACCCAATATTTACAGAAACTGAAAATGCAGGGATTTAATTGTCAACCAAGAAATTTATATCTGAGGTGAACAAAATGAGGTCGATAATGAAAATTAAATTTTTTTTGGGTAAAAAATTCTTTCTAAGCTTTTTTGTTTTAACTTTACTTATTGCATTAAGCCTTACAGGATGGATTCGAACGGTCGATGCAGCGGCTCCGGGCATCACCAACCCTTCAATTATTGCTGATATTGCTGAACAGAGTTCACCAGCCGTGGTTTGGATTATCACAACTTATGAAACAGAGGATTCACCCCGTTTGTTTTTCGGCCCTCCCACTAAAAAAGAATATCAATCCCAAGGAAGCGGTTTTTTCTTTAACGACAGCGGTTCCATATTAACCAATGCCCATGTGGTGGCAGGGGCTAAATCCATTGAAGTCATTCTAAAAGACCAAAAGGAACCGATGACCGCTTCTTTAGTCGGCATCGATACCGATCTGGATGTAGCCGTCCTTAAAGTCAACTCTCAAAATAAAACCCCCTACTTGAAATTGGGTGATTCCGACAAATCCCGAATCGGCGATTGGGTCATCGCGATTGGCAATCCTTTCGGGCTTGACCATACGGTCACCGTGGGCATCATCAGCGCGAAAGGCCGTCCCTTAATAGCCGGGGATGGAAATAACGATTCTCAATCCTATGAAAATATGATTCAAACCGATGCCGCCATCAATCCCGGGAATAGCGGCGGACCCCTTTTGGATCTTGAGGGGGCAATCATCGGTATCAATACCGCGGTAAGCGCCAACGGGCAGGGCCTGGGTTTCGCGATTCCCATCAACTCGGTAAAAAATGTCTTACAAGAGCTGGTCACGACCGGAAAAGTAAGCCGTCCCTGGCTGGGAGCCCAGTTCATCGATTTGAAAATGGTGAATGCCCGGTTCAAATCCAAATTGCACTTAACGGATTATAATGACGGGGTCTTGATCGGACCGGTCCGGAATTCGCCGGCAGCCCGCGCAGGATTACAAGATTTCGACCTAATCGTCGAATTCAACCATCAGACCGTTTCGGATTCCAGCGAGTTAATAAGCGCGATTGCCAAACAAAAGCCCGGTGATCGGGTGAATGTAACGTTCGTGAGGAATGGCAGGAAATTCAATGTCGATGTTGTTTTGGATGAGAAACCACAGCCAAAATAATATTATAGCTCCCGGTATATTTCAAACTCAGCGCAGTCCATCAGCCCTCCGGCTGGTGGCTGCGGTTTTCTGACCCGCACCAGGATTTTTTGAAGCTGAAACGCGCCGGTAATTTTCTCACAGATGGCCTGGGTCAATCCTTCAATCAGATCAAAGGATTGCTCCTCGACTGTTGCTTGGACAACATTATAAATACCCACGTAATTAATGGTTGCCTCGAAGTTGTCGCTATGGGCGGCCGTCAAAAAGTCGGCCCATACATCGACATCGACTTCAATCCTTTGGCCGAACTCTTTTTCAAAAGGATACACCCCATGATGGCCGTAAAAAATCATATTTTTAAGGCTCAGCTTACAAGAATCCATTTCAAAACCTCCACGGTTCCGGAACTTTGGATAGGCCCCCATCCATCTGAGATGAGGGCCCCTGTTTTGTTCAATATTCCGGGGAAAATTTGGGATGTTGATTAAATACTGGGATTGGCGACATTCGGATTCATCAGGCCGTAATAAAAAGCGCAGGCTGCAATGAGAAGTACCAATACGAACATGGCCAACCGCTCACGGTTTTTAACTTTTTCATGATTAACTTTGATGGCGTAGGCCGCTAAGAATCCTCCGCATAACCCGCCCAGGTGAGCCAAACTATCAATCCCGGGAATTGAAATATTAATTACGATATTAATCAGTATGGTGAGCCATACATTATACCCGAAATACTTTTTAAAACTTTTCGGCCGCTCCACTCCGTAGTAAATGAGCGCTCCCAACAAACCGAAAATAGCGCCTGAAGCCCCCACGGATGGAATGGCCGGATTGGCCGTAAAGATAAAACTGGCGATGTTGCCGTAAAGTCCGGCAATGAAATAAATCGCCGCATATTTGATGTGTCCAAAAATCCGCTCCACAATATTGCCGACCACATAAAGCGAATAGCAGTTAACCAACAGATGCAGCCAATTGGCATGTAAAAATATCGCCGAAATCAACCGCCAATATTGACCCGCAATAATCAGGCCATTATCCTTGGCTCCAAAATCCACTAGCATCGACTCATATTGCCGCCCCTGCATCATGGAATAAAAACTGAAAAACACAAACACAGCAATATTGATGCCGATCAAAGCATAGGTTAAAGCCGGTTTGGTTACCTTCAGATCAAGGGTGTATTCCTGCCGCTTTAAAGCAAGGAGACTATTAATATCCGGCAATTCATTATATTCCGGATTCACCTCTTTAAACTGTCCTTTTAACAGCTTTTCAAGACCATCCGTATTTATCGATGCCTTGGATTGCCGCATGACGGCCCGGCTCGATAAATCCACTGTAAAACAGGAAAGAAAACACTTGGCAAACTCAGCGTTGGCCAAACCTCGATCCATCGCCGCAAGCATCTCCGGTGACGGAGCCCCGTCGAAAACCATGATTTCAATCATATGCATGAGTTGATTGGGATTCACATTGATCAACGATTGATAATCGGCTTTCAGCTTTGTCTCCATCGTCACGGGGTCTAACAAATCGCCATCGATAAGCTGCACTAAAAAATAAGTATCATGATGATATTTTTGCAGGAACAATAAATCCCGAGTCATCACGGGCTCTACGGATTGTACCGGCTCATAATCCCGCCGGAGGATTAAGTTCGTATAAACGGTATTTAAATATGGTTGTTTCATGGATACCCTCATTGCTTTGTTCGATCTTCTTTTCAATTAAAAACAGAGGGAACCGCAAGAGGGATTGATAGATCCCCGATTGCGTTTCCCTCTTGATCATCTTACGGTAATATTATCAAACCTCGGCGGGTGCTGCGGGTGCTGCAGGCGCAGCGGGTGCAGACGATTCTTCCGGTTGAGGCGCTTCGCCGAGCAGAGCTAAAAATTGAGCGCCTTCGAGCGTTTCTTTCTCGAGCAAAGTTTTGGCTATCGCATCCAGCATATCCCGGTGTTCGTTAATGATCTGCTTGGATTTCACAAAAGAGGAATCCATGATCTGCTTAATCTCACGATCGATGGCTGCCGCAATTTCTTCACTATAATTCTTTTCGCGGGTAAAATCACGGCCCAAAAAGACTTGTTCCTCCTGGCCATGACCAAAGGTCATATAACCCAGCTCATCGCTCATTCCGTATTCGGTAACCATTTTCCGCACGGTTTTGGTCGCCCGCTCCAAATCATTACGGGCGCCGGTGCTGATTTCATTTAAAGCAATGACTTCAGCAGCCCGCCCACCCAAGGCGAAAACTACATTTTCCAAAAGTTCGGTCCGGGTGTTATAATGTTTATCTTCCAGTGGAAGCGCCATCGTGTAACCTCCGGCTCCGCCACGAGGGATAATGGATACTTTATGAATCGGATCAACCGTTGGCAGATAATGTCCCACCAAAGCATGCCCCGCTTCATGATAAGCAGTCAATTCTCTTTCTTTAACACTCATTATTTTGCTCTTCTTTTCAGGACCGGCGATAACCCTCTCAATGGCATCCTCACACTCATCCATGGAAATCTTTTTCTTATTTCGACGGGCTGCAAGGAGTGCCGCTTCATTGAGGACATTAGCCAGATCAGCTCCGGTAAACATCGGAGTCTGCCGGGCTAATACCTTGGTATCTACATCCTGTGCCAGAGGTTTCCCTTTGGAATGCACTTTCAAAATATCTTCGCGGCCTTTAATATCCGGTATATCCAGCGTAACCTGGCGGTCAAAGCGGCCGGGTCTTAGCAATGCCGGATCAAGTACATCGGGCCGGTTCGTAGCGGCTAATAAGATAATGCCCGAATTGGGTTCAAAGCCGTCCATTTCGACCAATAATTGGTTTAAAGTTTGTTCACGTTCGTCATGGCCGCCGCCTAAACCGGCGCCTCTTTGACGACCCACAGCATC
>DNPQ01000020.1:0-11335 GCA_003501335.1 Bacillota bacterium | reverse complement strand
GCGCCGACACCGACAAACATTTCAACAAAATCGGAACCGCTAATGCTGAAGAAAGGAACACCGGCTTCACCGGCTATCGCTTTGGCAAGCAATGTTTTACCTGTACCGGGCTGCCCAATTAACAAAACGCCTTTGGGAATTTTAGCTCCGAGTTCAGTAAAACGCCGGGGTTGCTTTAGAAAATCCACAATTTCCACCAGTTCTTCTTTGGCTTCATCGGCTCCGGCTACATCATCAAAAAGAGTCTTGGATTTGTCTTCAGTATGAAGCCTGGCCCTGCTCTTCCCGAATGATAACGCTTTATTTCCACTGTTTTGCATCTGGTTCAGCAGGAAAAACCAAAAAATTACGAATAGCACTATAAAGCCGAGGTTCGGCAAGATAATAGCCCACCAGCCATTACCGGCATTCGAAAAGGAAATCTTGACTCCTTTCTGACGGAGTCTATCGTAAAAAATTTCGGGGTGATTGGCCGGGCCATCGGTCCGGTACTTTTTGTTGGTGTCCCGTTGTTTACCCTGAATGGTGCCGTCATTATTATTAACAACCGCATCAATTATCTTACCAGTCTCAGCCTTCTGCATAAATTGTTCAAAACTAATTTGTTGGGGCTGTTTCTGGGGATTCATATAGTTAACAACTAATAGAAGGGTAATAATCGCTACCGCAAAATAAATAAAAATTTCTCGCGCAACTTTAAACAAGAATAAGCCTCCCTCCGGCAAAAACAGCCGTTTTTGCCATGTCAAATATTATACCATAGTAGATATATGAATACAATCAAACTTAATTGGAAACCCCAACCGTAAAACACCAAACCTGATCTTTTTGCTGATCCACCTTAAATTTTTCACTCAGTCGATAACCCAATACCCAGACAATTTGGTCATCGGCGGTCACCAACAGCGGTACCTCCTTGCGCTGGGGCTTTGGAAGCTTGACATTGATGAAAAAATCATGCAATTTCTGCATCCCTGGACCTCCTAACGGCCAAAACACATCTCCCGGTCGCCAAAAACGAATCTGCAACGGAAGGCTTAATTTGGAGACAGCCACGTAAATCAGCCGGTTTGAGACCTGGCTCCAATCCTCGGGAGGAGGAGCAACCTCAATATGAATCTGTAGATGAAGATCGGGAATTACATTAAGACCCGGCGCAGTCAATGGAAAAGACGGCATTTCCTTACGGGGAAGAGCCTGACGGGACTTGGAAAACAAAATATTTTTCCCCTCGCCATGGACATAAATCCCCTTAAAAATATGCATGGCTTTAAACTGATATTTTTCTTGATTGATCTTTTCCAATAAATGTTCTAAAGCCGCCGTTTCCAAATGATAATCCGGTTTAACTTGAAGTAAAAATTGCTTTAATATATAATATTGTAAATAAAATGGCTGTTTTAAAAATCCTTCCAGCTTAAGACCTATTTCACCATCCGCCGTGGTCAACGATAATTCCGCTACAAACGGAGTGACCATCTCTGTCATAAAATCGCGTTGCGCCCCAGCAAGTTTGGATAGTCTGATAAGACTATCTTTAATCCGTGGATTATATGATTCTTCAAGTAAGGGCAATAGTTGTAATCGAATTTTATTTCGCTGGTAGATTAGTTTATGGTTTGTAGAATCCTCCAGCCATGATAATTTATGCAAAGCAGCATATTCCTGAATTTCTTTACGGGTTACCTCAAACAACGGCCGGATAAAATAGCCATCCCTAGCGATAGGTATCCCCGCAAGTCCATCCAGTCCGGTCCCACGGATAATCCGATATAAGATTGTCTCCACCTGGTCGTCAAGATGATGGGCCAAGGCAACCTTGTCGGCATGAATCTGGGCCCGGAATTCTTTAAACACCCGATACCGTTCTTCACGGGCTACTAATTCCAGGGAATCCGGTTTGGCTTTTAAAAGCCCGGGAATATCAATGGTAACTTTATGAGTCTTAATGCCCCACTCTTTTCCGATATCCTCTAACAATTGTTCTTCCCGAATATTCTCTGATGGGCGTAAAGAGTGGTTTATATAAACTGCCCAAACATCAAGTTTATACTCTGTAAGATTGCATAAAATATGTAGCAATGTTAAAGAGTCGATCCCCCCGGAGAAGCCCACAATAACACGATCGCCGATAGAAAGTAATTTATTTTCAATAATCGTATTCTTTATTTTCTCAATCATCTATCTACCCCGGAATCATGTTCGCCTTAAGTAGTCAATTCCCTTTTTGTTACCCAAAAAATTTAAACATTTTGCTTAAACGAGATATCCTTGTTATAGTTCCCCTGAAAAAACAAAGAATCCTTTAACTTTATTTCAATAGTGTGATAAAATTATTTTAATATGAGGTAACTGTTAAAAAAAGACAGCCTCATCCATGGAGATGAACTTAATGTCATTGTACCGCACCGAATTTAATAGGACTATCGTCCGACTCAAACTAATTAAAGATGAACTCCTTGAAAAAGGCTTTGAGGAAACCGCCCAAGATTTATCCCAGGTCTTGACATTGCTGAATCAAACGGATAGCTGCTATATTCAGGAACTGGCAAAACATCAATCCAACTCAGCCGGCAAAATAAAAAGCCAGCCTTTCTAAAATGAAGGCGGCTTGATATTGATGAGCGGATCCCCAACGGATAGAATCGGGATATTTCATAAATTTTTTTATAGCGGGAAAGTCCCATCAATTATTTGTAATACAATGACCGTCATATCATCCATCGGTATACCCCCTTGATTGATTTTGGCTAAATTTAATAAATATTCCCCCAGCGCTTCCGGCCCAACGACTTCAACCTGGCGGAGAGCACGGATGATCCAATCCTCTTTGCCTTGTTGATTGGCTTTGCTGTCGGTAATTCCATCCGTAACCATGATCACAAAATCATCCGCTTGTAGTTGGACGGTCGTCCGCTCCAGGTCTATGGAAGACAGGATACCCGCCGGAAGGGATGTCGATTGAATGCTCCATACTTCCCGTTCTCTTTTAACGTACGTCGCTGCGGCTCCAATTTTTATAAACTCAGCCTGGGCTGTATATAAATCAATGATACTCAAATCAACCGTGGCGAAAGACTCATCCGGTGAACGCAACAGCAATATCGAATTTACCATCTTCACTGCAAAATCGCTACCGATTCCCGATCCCAGCAATTTTTCCAAAATGTCAACCGTCGTCTTACTTTCAGAATACGCCTTGCTGCCGTGCCCCATGCCATCACTTAAAATTGCTACGAAATGCCCGTCTTTTAATTCATGGAGCCCCTGGTTATCTCCGGATAATTCGTTACCGTCTTTGGAAAGCTTACAGATTGTTGTTTTTAACTCAAAATTACGGGCCGGCGTCAAACAATACATACAGGTGTCTTCCGCCAAGAAGCAATTTTTTTCCCACACTGTATATTCCTTGTCCAGCAACCTGCCGACCATCGCCGAGGCTAAATACTGGCATTCCCATTTCTGGCCGCAATGGTGCTGCTTAATAAGAATCTCCAGTCCTTGGTTATTGCAAGTTAAAACGGAGACTTCTTTCACCATGATTCCCATGCGATGAAAACCTTGGTAAATTTTTTCCTCGACTTCGACTTTTAGATTTGTATCGCTGGTAATCTCATGGGCTAAATCATTTACAATTCCGGATATTCCTTGTAATTGATTGGCTACAAAAGTTTTGCTTTCTTCCAGTTTCCGCTGCCAAAGCTGATCATTTTGACATTTTTCAAAGAGCTGATTGATAGTGGCCAGTAAACGAAACTGTTGAAAACAATTTTGGCCCAAGCGGCCTTTCAAAAGTTTGGAACTCACTTGGCCATAAAGCTCAGCATAGGCAATTAAGTCAAAAATTTCCCGATAGGTTGAATAAAAATTATCACCCCAGCATACTTGGTAGCCATTACAATGCTGACAATTTTTGGCGCATACCTGATCCAATAACGTATAAAGATCCATTTTAGAATTGGCAGGCGTCTCTTGCGTAATATCATTAAAACTCTTCGCCAATTCTTCAAAAATTCCAGCCAGATTGCTCAAACGATGATTGAGCATTTCCCGTAATTGTTTGTGCTCTTCCGAGGCGTTGGAGGTTGATGCTGATTCTGAATTTGGAAAAAAATTAGCAATTTGGGTAAAATAGCGCCTGGGGATCAATACAAATGAAAGCATTCCGACTCCCCATGGCAAATTTGAAAATACCAATGGGCGACCGTGAAGTTGTGAAATGATTAAGCAAAAACCGGCAACGGTTCCCAGGAGGGTACCCCATTTCCGAAATTTTTTAAAAACTCCCCCTAATAGACCGGCAACACTATAAATCGCTATCAAACCGATTAGATCTTGGGTATTCATTCCCAAGACCGTTCCAATTGAAATTCCCATTGCTGCCCCAATTCCTCCTCCACCCACATATGAACTCACCATTAGTAGTAAGATTGCTAGGACTTTGGTAAAATCAAAGGATTGAAAAATCAAGTTCCGAGTTCCACCCAAAGCAACGATAATCATTATTGCAGCTGCCGGAAGAGTAAAACCTGAAAAAGCTTTCATTGGATCATCGAAGAACTTTAAACTCAGCTGAAACACGATGGCCAAAAAATAGGTGCAAACCATTTCAATGGAAGTTACTAAAATGAAGCGAGACGTTATCCCCAATAATACGACCTCGAAGAATCTTAAAATAACCCAAATTGTAAAAACCCATATCATTTTGGGGCTTCTCTTTTTTCGCCAATGCCAAATCTGACTGATCACAAACATCAGTAATATAAAGGCGCTTTTTTCTATCGATAGCGCAAATCCTTTTACACTATATGTGCCAACAAAGATCCCCACAACCAGCAGGACTTTCTCCCACATCTTAATTGAGCGCCCGTTACAGGCTAGTCCCAATGCAATTCCCCCCGGATAAATATCTCCGGGTAATAAAAAACGGCTCAATAAAATTCCCAAGAGAATATGAAAACAGCTTCTAAAAAACATCCTTGCCGAGCGACGCTTCTTAATGATTAATATTCTTTCTTGGGCACGGGGTGGGTGACTGCTCGAAAGGGTATTATTTTCACTACCGGCAATTGCTTGTCCAACCAATCCATCACCCCATCGCTCCCTCTTGATGTTCTCGGGGCTTAGTATATCACTTAACCCAAAATGGTTATGTCGATTTTTTTAATTTGAGACCCATTATTTTCCTTATTTCTTCTTTAAAATACGTCAGAAAATTCCTTAATCTAGTTAAATAAAAACTTTACAAAAATTATCTCCCAAATTATCTATAAGCTATTTCACCCTTATCCAGACATAACCGCACCTAAGTATCGCTTAAAATGTTAGTCTATTTCTTAACTATCTTTACTTTCTTTGATGTTTTCCAAAAAATAGATACTAATATAATTAAGCTTAGAAAGCCAAATAAAGGATAACAGCCGGCGATTAAATTGATAAATCCAATTTGGGAAATGAATAATCCGACTATCGTAAGAAAGACAACCCAAATACGGTATGACCACCCGCATAGTAAAATAAGCCTTTTTGCCAACCCATAGGTATTGGCTAGTAAAGTCGTAAACATTTCCCCCCACAAAATAACGGCATAACCCCAATAGGGTATCCTGCCGGCTCCTCGCGCAAGCTCGATCATGGGTAAATCACTATTCCCCAGTTGTGAAAAATGACATAATAAAGCCCATTGCATAAAACCGGCCATGAGTCCCAGGCCCAGACTACCCAGCCAACTTCCATATTTTAAATGGCTAAGATTGGTATATTCTTGGCTTAGGGCCAATAATACCGGCATCGCCAAAACGATGTTATAGGCCGAAAATTGCAGAGCAGCCAAAAACCACCCTACATTAAAAGGATGAGTATGGAGAACTGCAGATTGGGTCCACAAACCATAAAACGATATACTTAAAGAACCAACAAACATCAACGGAATTACAATTAAATTAGCGGATATTAAACCCGTCAAACCGCAAAAAAGAACTCCAATCAGTAAAAGGCTGGTCAAGATTTCACCCGTCCAGTAATTCGCTCCCAGGGATTCAAATAAAGCACCACTTCCGGCCAACATAACCCCTATTAAAATAATAAAAAAAACTAAAAATAAAAAATCAACAATGGGAGTCCAATGTTCTCCCAAAATATAGAGTAAAAATTGATAATAGGACGTTGGCTTTTGCCGTTGGCCGACTTGAAATATCCTAACTCCCGCAAGCCCCATTAAAAAAACGGCTGTGATGATTCCTATAAAACCATAAGTTCCATAGATGCCAAAGAATCGCAGTATTTCCTGGCCAGAGGCAAATCCGGCTCCAACCACTGTCCCGATAAAAGTTGCAGTAATGGCGGGGATCGCCTCCAACATTCCCTTTTGGTTTGGGATCGAGGAATTCTTCACCAGCGCCACCATGACCGTTTCTTGGGTACGGAATGCAGATTGATCAGGTCGACTCCTTCAACAGCTTGATCCAAATACCGATAACCGATCCTTCCCCAAATTTTACCCGTTTGCAGGGGTGCTGTAGCCTGGTTTTGAAACAAAATTACCTGGGGTTCAATCATTAATGCTTGATTTTTCTTAACGACGGCATTCAGATCATTCCGTGGATATAGATTGACCCAAGACATTTTACCGTTTACAACCGGCAAACGGGCAACGGCCTTTCGATGATCGGCGATCTTCTGCACCATAAATTCTCTGAATCCATACTCCAGCAATCTGGCACAATCGCCCCAACGATCTCCCGAGTTAAGCACGACAGCTATAAATTGACAATCGCCCCGCGTGGCGGAGGCGACCAAACAGTATCCCGCCTCATTGGTTGTGCCGGTTTTAACCCCATCAGCGCCCTCCAAATACCAGAGCAGCCGGTTGGTATTTTTTACTTGGATGGACTGGGCTTTATCCTCCCATTTCATAATAGCGGTTTTTCGTTTGACTAACTCGGAAAAATGGGGATGAGCCAACCCATAACGGGCAATTAATGCCAAATCGATGGCCGTCGTGTAATGAGAAGGCGCCCGAAGACCATGCGGATTTCGAAAATTGGTATTCAAAGCTCCAATTTCTTTGGCTTTAAGATTCATCCAATTTACAAAGTTTTCGACATTCCCAGCTACACCTTCGGCTACGGCCATGCTCCCATCATTTCCGGATTGAAGCATCATTCCTTCCAACAACTCTTTTAAACTCAAACGGTCACCCTGCCGTAACCAAAGGGAAGAACCGGGAGTTCTGGATGCTAAAGAGGATACCTTAATGACCTTATTCAGGTCGCCTTTTTCTAATGCAACGATAGCAGTCATCATTTTTGTGGTGCTTGCAGGAGCTCTCCGCAAGTCGGGGTTCTTTGCAAAAAGCACGGCTCCGCTCCGCGATTCGATTAGAACTCCGGCACTGGCATGAATCACCGGGCCCTGTTCATAACCGGGAAGATAAATTAAAGGCGGAAAACTTTCTCTGACTTTATATAAACGCGTATTTACCGGACGACTGGAATAATACGTTGTAATCACCGATACCATCAGGAAAACAATGCACAAAATTACTCCGGGCCAATATCTTCGAGAAATAACAATTACTTTCATCACGCCACCCTCCAATAATGATTATGAAGCGGCGTGAAATTTAATACCATTCTGATGCAGTAACGTTTGCCATCAGACCGGATAATCGACGGAATTGCTATAAAATTAACGAGACCATCCAAAATCCCCTTTCAGTTCCACGAAAATAACCCGTTCCACCACTTCCTGGGTGACATTACCCAATGAATCTTTCTGAATCAAAAACAATTCTTGAACCTTTTGTTTGCCAACCGGTATCAGCATTTTTCCTTCCGGTTTTAACTGTTCTACTAAAGCGGCAGGTAATTTTGCGGCGCCGGCTGTCACAATAATCCGATCATAAGGTGCAAATTCCGGCCAACCTTCACTGCCATCACCAATTTTAAAATATACATTTGAATATCCTAATTGTCCCAGCCGGGTCTGAGCCTCCTCGGATAACTCACCAATCCGTTCCACCGTATAAACTTTCGCTGCAAATTCTGCCAAAAAGGCGGTTTGATAGCCGGAACCTGTGCCAATTTCTAAAACCGTTAAATTATTGGATAAATCCAGCAAATCCGTCATCTGGCACACTAAACTGGGCTGGGAAATAGTTTGTCCATACCCAATGGGTAATGGACTATCATGCTGAGCCAATTCTTGATACTGATTCCCAATAAATTGGTTTCGATCCAATTTATTAAAAAAATGCCAAATTGAGCCATTCTCCCGTTTATCTTGATTCATTAATATCCCCCAGCTTTTTTATTGTAAATTCTATTATTCCAATTAAAAATTCCACTATAACTGTTATATGCATGACCCCGGTTGGCCCATCTTATATTTACTTTACGAAACAAATGTTAAAATATTTGTTTTTCATTTCTTTCTGTAAAGTTCTTTATGATTTAACCGATATTGTAAAATAATGAGATAAAGAATAATACAAAGAACAAATCTTGATATTATAAAAATTTAATAGTTTTAAACAATGGTTTTTATGAAATTAATAATAAAACAAAAAAATTATACCAGGAGACTTCATCATGCAAATTAAAACCAAACTCGGCACTCGGATCATTATCGGTTACGGATTAATGTTGGCCATTGTCTTAATGATTGTATGCATTTCCCTGTATAGTCTTTCGCACATCAATACCAAAATGAAAATACTCATGGAAAATGCTGAAAAAACAAAAATGGTGAATATTGTAAGAATGGTCACATTGATCGTCTCTAGAGATACCCGCGGCAATATCCTTTATAACAACGATCCGGAAACTTTGCAACGGATTAACGACGAAATTGCAAAATCCCGGCCCCAGACAGTCAAGGCGCTTGCATTTTTGGAAAAATCTAGTCTGACTAATGAAGAGAAAAAGGCGTTAGAAAATGTTATTGCCAAACGTAAAATGAGCTTGCCCGTTAATAATCAAGTTAGTAAATTAATTTCCGCCAATAAAACATCGGAGGCGGCGCAAGTATTGGCAAACAAAGCCGACCCTATGACCCAGCTCACAATGGATGCGCAGGGAAAACTTGTCGCGCTGGTCGAAGCTGAAAATATGGCTGCCAATCAAAGTGCGATTCAAACGTATGAGCATTCTGTCGGGTCAGTCATAATATTAGTAATCATTTGTATTCTCATGGGCGTTGGCGGCGCCTTTCTGATTACCCGCAGCATTACCAAGCCCGTTAATATCATTGTCGCCGGATTGAATGAAAGTTCTCATCAAGTTACGGCTGCTTCCATTCAGCTATCGGCTTCAGCCCAACAATTATCCGAGAGTAATGCCGAACAAGCATCATCCATCGAGGAAACATCATCGACCCTCCAAGAAACTTCAACCATGTTGCAACAAAATAATATAAACACAAAACAAGCAGCCCTTTTATCAACAGAAGCCAATGAACACGCCAACCGGGGCAGCAAAGAAATGCAGGAAATGATGGATTCTATTCAAGAAATCAAAAAATCCAGCGATCAAATATCGAAAATCATTAAAGTTATTGACGATATTGCTTTTCAAACGAATATTCTCGCTTTAAATGCCGCTATTGAAGCGGCTCGCGCCGGAGAAACCGGAATGGGTTTTGCAGTTGTAGCGGAAGAAGTAAGGAATTTAGCTCAGCGTAGCGCACAGGCAGCCAAAGATACCTCTGCCATTATTGAGGCCAATATTGAACTTTCAAATCAAGGAGTCAACACCGCTCAAAAAGTATACCAGGCATTAAATGAAATTACCGCCGGAGCCAAAAAGGTCAGCAGCTTAATGGAAGAAATTGCCGCCGCCAGTCAGGAACAGGCGCAGGGCGTCGAACAGGTCAATAAAGCTATGAGCCAAATGGAGACGGTTACCCAGAAAAATGCCTCCAATGCCGAAGAAAGCGCTGCCTCAGCCGAGGAATTAAATGCTCAAGCCAATAGTATGCGTAGAATTGTGAAGGCACTTTCGGAATTAGTAAATGGAAATGACAAAACTTTAACGATAGATGTAGAAAATATCAATTCCCGACGCCGCTTATCCGGGCAAGTTGGGCCTAATAACCCAGCTATTGAGCTATCAAAGGCGGATGCTTTATCCAATTCTTTGGTAACAGGTAAAAAGACTCAAGTCGTCACACCGGAAGATGTGATTCCTCTCGAAAAAGATAATCGATTTTAATTAACTTGGTCTTTTTGCAGCAAGGGTAAAAATAATTTCGATAATACCCGATTAAATGCTTGAAAAGACAACCCCGGTCATTCATTGACCGGGGTTGATTTATCCTCTCCTATTTATCACATAGTCAACAATTCCCCTCTTCGGCCATTTCCCCGTCCTTTTCACGGTGAGCTTTAGAGTCAAATCTTTCAATTTTTGAGCGGGGTACAATTGTCATGCCTGAGGTAACCGCCGATATTTCCGGCAGATCCGGCGTAACCTTGGACACCTTTGACAGTACCTCCCGCAAAGGTATTACAACATCAAATGGTTTAAGCTTTTTAGATTGCGACTTTGCCGCCACCCCTGACGGTTCGGGATCATCATCTCCACTTAATATCTTCGGATCTACCTTCCATGGTGTTAAAAGTAGGGCTGTATAAACCATCAGCATTAAAGCGGCAAAGAAAGCCATTTTAAATCCATTAGCCGGTACTTTTGGGATCATATCGTGCATACTATCAAAGACGTTTTTTTCGCTATTAATGGTTATTATTGAAGCATTCTTTAAATCGGTTTCAAATCCGGCTTGCTCGGCCTTAAGATTATCAATTTCTTTCTGGAGTTGATTATATTTAGGCCCCCGGCCATGGTCGGCAAACTCTATTTTCTGCTCATCGGTTTTATTCTGAATCTGTTTTTCATCCCGCCTGATTTTATCTTGAAGACTACTTTTATCGAAATCGGCTTGACTATATATCTGCTCACTTTTATTGACCTGACCCGAAAAAGTACCAACAGCGGAGAGAAAAGCAAAGATAACTATGTATATCAAATATATTGTCCTGAGCCAGAATGCTTTCCAAAAATAATTTGCTTTTGCATATGCCAGAGCCAAGCCCCAATCAAATTGAGCAAATAACTCAACAAATACCGCACCAAACCCAAAGAAAGATTGCCAGAATGGGACGGATGACATTTTAGTCATCGTATCGAATACCATTCGCCAAGACAGGGCCAGGGCTGATATATGTATGACCCATTTAATAGTGTTGTACTTAGTTATCACAGTCATATGATCACCTACTTTTTAATAATCTTTTATTGCCGTTTATACACATTACATTATGACCGCCTGCAAAATT
>DNPQ01000551.1:3408-6347 GCA_003501335.1 Bacillota bacterium | reverse complement strand
ATGAATCCGGTTCATCATTTTAAAACCGCATCCATTGCGAACTTCCCGAATCAAGGTCTCATCAAAGCCGTTCGAACCGGCTTTCAATCTGAATCTTCCTTATAGATAGCCCTACGGTACCCCTACCGATTACCATTGGATAGATCTATGGAGTTACCTGCTAAAAAAGAATGGTTCCCATCAGTTTACTATTTGGTATGATTTCAAGCAAATCGTGTTAATATATTTTATTAATAAAAACTCACTTTGCCACATGCCCATTTAATGGGTTAATTTCAATAAACTGACATGCCGGTTGAAATTCTTAACCAACCAGTTAAGCACCTTTCTTAATCCGGTTTGTCAGATAGAAAATATCCTTACACTCCTCCCTGGTTATTTTTAAGCCGAGCGGATCGAATGGAATAAAAGCTATTTCACTAAAATAGTGCAGGCAGGGTATACCGGAAAAAGGCAGAATTATAAAAAAATAGGCCGGAACTTTAATAATAAAAACTTTGAAAAAGAGGTTATCCTATGAATAAATTGGTATTATTACGGCATGGTGAAAGTCTGTGGAACCAGGAAAACCGTTTTACAGGATGGACGGATGTGGATCTTTCTGAAAAAGGACGGATGGAAGCCCATCGGGCCGGTAAAGCCCTAAAACAAGAGGGCTATTCTTTTGATATCGCTTTTACTTCCGTCTTACAGCGGGCCATCAAAACCTTATGGATAGTTTTGGAAGAAACCGATCACACCTGGATTCCGGAAGTAAAATCCTGGCATTTAAACGAAAGACATTATGGAGCCTTGCAGGGTTTAAATAAAGCGGAAACCGCCAAAAAGTACGGTGAGGAACAGGTCCATATCTGGCGAAGAAGCTTCGACATCGCCCCCCCTGCATTGACTGCCGATGATCCCCGTTATCCGGGGAACGAAGCCAAATATCACGATTTAAGCAGTAATGAACTCCCACTGGTTGAAAGCTTAAAGGATACCATTGCCCGGTTTATGCCTTACTGGCACCAAGAAATTGCTTCCCGGATCAGCAGCGGTCAAAAAGTGTTGATTGCAGCGCACGGTAATAGTTTACGGGCCCTGGTGAAGCACCTCGATGCCATCTCCGACGAGGAGATCGCCGACCTCAATATTCCCACCGGAGTTCCGCTGGTTTATGAGTTGGACGAACATTTAAAACCGCTAAAACATTATTATTTAGGAGATCAAGAAACGATCCGGCAGGCGATTCAAAGCGTAGCCAAACAAGGAAAAACTGAAAAGTAACTCTTTTCTATATTTGGACCGCCGGGAGGTCGATACTGCCTCCCACGACTTTTCTCCGTGATGCTGCCTAAAAAGTAATTTCAAATCAACAAGAAATACAATATATAGTATCATTGAACCTGCCAATTTCAATATATTGTATTTCTTGAGCTGATTATTACCTTTACTCAGGATAAGAAATCCTTGTCAACCCTCCAACTGCTTCCTCCCTCGTATAACGAAGGTTTGTCTTTGAAGCCTTCGAAATCAAAAGAAAAGCTTACAGAATTACAGTTCGTTTCTCCCTTCGAGGGAGAGAAATAGAATGAGGGTAGGCCCTATAAATCCCTTTTCTTTCAAACAAATATAATTCCGTTCTCCCATTATCGCTGATCCACCAGTCCAATACACTGCTTAACCAAATAGTAGTGTTTTTTTAATTTTTACATATTTTATGTATTTTACGTATTTTTGATTTCGAACACATAAAAACCACGTAATAAACACATAATAAACACATAATTGATGTATATTTTCGTTAGATTATAGTTTGAAGCCAGCCCTCTTCGGATGGCTATTTGAGATAAATATTAATATCAAAATACTGATCGGAGGGAGCAAAATGAAGCAAATTATAATTGATTGCTGTAAGCATTGCCCGTATGCAAGTACATTTATTACAAATATGTGTCGGTACCCGGGAAATAACGGAGTAACTATTTATGATGTTAACAAAATCGATAAAAATTGCCCGCTTGACAATGTGGCTGATAAATAGTCATAAAAAAATAGCCTTCGAAGAAGGCCACTTATTATATAATATTATTATTGATAGATGATTCGATTTTTCAAGTTAAAATTTCACTTAAGATTTCTTTTTGTTCTTTAATTGAATGCCCATTTTTAACAGCAGTTTCTATAACATTGGCTAAATCTTCTATCGTAGTGCCGGATGCCTTTAATGTTTCATCAATAATGTCATCAATTTTATTGTCGTCCATCCAACTTGTACAAAATATTTCCTTTAATATCTCTTTTGTTTCATGAATGTAATCCATAGTTACGCCTTCTTTATTCCTTATTTCGTTTTAAAACCATCCCCGTCATCACAATCCGGACAATCTTTATTATTAAAAAGGCCGCGACAAATTGACCGGGCTTTTATTTGAGGTTTGGAAAGGATCTGCGAGCCTACTTCTGATTTTCATTATATCACAATAAGGGATTTTAGTTTAGAGCGATGTAAGCTATATTCATAGATTAAAAATCCTTAAAAACGTTTCAACTGATAAATGTCTTTTTATTGCCTGGGAATTCCCAACTTTCATTTTTCACGCCCTCATGCCCCTCCTGCCCCTCATTATCATTTCTACCAGGACTTTTTAGTTACCGCCCAAAAATGGAAGTCATGTTGTTACACCCAATTCAACCCCGAATATAGCAACTAGCTGGGAAATAAAGCTGATGAGAAGGTGAGGGCCATGAGGGGCAAAAAAAAGAAGCTATCCATTGACCCAAATATCACCCTCTATTTTCTAACCTGTCTCAATCGTCACAGAATCGCCAAAATCCTCTGCTTTTAAGTCTTTTCGACGGCGCTTTGATGACACCAAAAGCCCTCATCGCTTCAGAAAATTATCCCAAGCGACCGGATCAATTTCTCTAACGACTCGGATAATCTTCCCGGCCTATGG
>DNPQ01000551.1:1581-3112 GCA_003501335.1 Bacillota bacterium | reverse complement strand
CGGCCTATGGATCAATTTCCCCAACCATTGTTTACCCGACTTGGACACTTCTATTCGTCAGACGGCTCCCCTATCCCGAGGACATAAAAAAAGAGACTGTCTAAAAGGTATCAATCCAAGACCTATAGGACAGGCTCTTTCAAATTCAATTGATTTATTGGTTGCACAAATGACAAGCCAACCAATGTCCGGGCTGCGTCTCTTTAAACTCCGGTTCTTGATGAAGGCAAATATCCATCGCCTGGGGACAACGGGTATGGAAACGGCAGCCTTTGGGCGGATTGATGGGACTGGGAACATCGCCGGTTAAAATAATCCGCTCTTTTTTAGCCTTGGGATCCGGTACCGGAATGGCTGAAAGTAAAGCCCGGGTATATGGGTGCAAAGGATGGGCATAAAGCTCTTCGCTAGCCGACAGTTCTACCATTTTACCGAGATACATCACACCAACCCGGTCACTGACATGTTTGACGACATTTAAACCATGGGCAATAAAAAGGTAGGTCAATCCAAACTCGGTTTGCAAATCTTTCAATAAATTGAGCACCTGCGACTGGATGGAAACATCCAAAGCTGAAACGGGTTCGTCGCAGACAACTAACTTCGGCCGGGTCGATAAAGCCCGGGCAATACCGATGCGTTGCCGCTGCCCGCCGCTGAATTCATGGGGATAACGGCGGATATAATTCGGATCAAGTCCTACTAGCGAGAGCAGTTCTTTCACCTTTTCCATGCATTCTTTCCCTGTTGCCAAATGGTGCCGTATCAAAGGTTCAGCCACGATCCGGCCCACCGTCATCCGGGGATTTAATGATGAATAGGGATCTTGAAAAATAATCTGCATCTCCCGTCGCAGCGCTCGTAAATCTTTATTTTTTAAAGCGGACAATTTTTGACCGCAAAAAGATACTGATCCTGAAGTGGGTTCCAACAAATGCAGGATTAACCGGCCGATGGTGGTTTTCCCACAACCGCTTTCACCGACCAAACCCAAGGTCTCACCTTGCTGGATCGTAAAACTTACATCGTCAACCGCTTGGACCTCCGATAATACCCGACCGAAAAGAGAACGATTGACCGGGAAATATTTTTGAAGCCTCTCAACTTTTACTAACTCCGGCATTTAATTCACTCCCTTCTCGGTATGCAACCAACAACAAACCCGGCGGTCCTGACCCACGTTCTGCAAAAGCGGTCGCTCACTCCGGCAGCGGGGACCCGCCTCCGGGCAGCGGGGGTGGAAGGAACAACCTTGCGGTAAACAAGCCAAATCCGGAACCATTCCGTCGATCACGTAAAGCCGGCCCTGATCCCCTTCCATTCTTGGAATAGAACGTAAAAGTCCCACTGTATAAGGATGAAGGGGCTTTTCAAATAAATCTTCCACTTTAGCCTCTTCCATCACTTGTCCTGCATACATCACAATCACCCGGTGCGCCATTTCAGCCACTACCGCTAAATCATGGGTAATTAACAGAATTGCCATTCCCAATTCTTCACGCATTTTACGCATTAAATCCAAAATCTGCGC
>DNPQ01000551.1:0-1180 GCA_003501335.1 Bacillota bacterium | reverse complement strand
TTTCTCAGGGGAGGGGATGCCAATCAATCCCAACAGATTGACCGCTTTCTCCCAAGCTATCTTGGGTTTCAACCCCTGGTGCAAGATGATAGCCTCAGCAATCTGATCGCCGATCCGATGGACCGGATTGAGAGAAGTCATCGGTTCCTGAAAAATCATGGAAATTTTATTGCCCCGGATCTCCCGCATTTGTTTTTCCGGCAAATCCAATAAATTTTGGTCCCGGAAAACAATCCGGCCCCCTGCAATCTTTCCGGGAGGATTCGGTATCAGGCGCATAATCGAAAGGGAAGTAACCGATTTACCGCTACCGGACTCCCCGACGATGGCAACTGTTTCTTTTTCCTGCAAAGAAAAACTGATATCGTCAACAGCCCGGACAATATTGCCATCCGTAATAAACTGGGTCTTAAGATTTTCAACTCGAATCAGTTCAGCCATATTAATCTCCTAACCCGAACAAGTCGGACATCAACAAAAAATAATGAAATCTTCATTTATATTTTTCAAGCTGGCTTTTTAAAAGATAAAGCTTATTGTTTCAGTCTGGGATCTAAAGCGTCTCGTAAACCATCGCCCAGCAGGTTGAATGCCAAAACAGTGATGGTAATTGCAATTCCCGGGAAAGTGACGATATGCGGCGCATTAAAAATAGCCGATCTCCCACTGCCGAGCATTGCCCCCCATTCAGCCTCCGGCGGCCGGACCCCTAAACCTAAAAAGCCTAAAAAAGCGGCATCCAGAATTGCGGTGGAAATTCCCAAGGTCGCCCTGACAATGATAGGGGCCATTACATTCGGCAACACATGGTGAAAAATAATTTGCATATCATGATCACCGATCGCCCGCGCTGCCTGGACATAATCACTCTCTTTGATGGTAAGCACCGAACCCCGGACAATCCTGGCGAACTCCGGAATCGCTACGATACCGATAGCAATAATGGCCTGATCCAAACCGGGTCCAAGAGCGGCCATAAATGCCATTGCCAGCAATAAAGCCGGAAATGCCAGCATAATATCCATAAACCGCATAATAACTGAATCGATCCATCCGCCATAATATCCGGCCAGAGCGCCCAAGAAGATTCCCACCAGGAGAGAGAGCACAACCGCTTCAATTCCAACCCTGAGCGAAACCCGGGCTCCGAAAATGATCCGGCTTAATATATCGCGGCCTA
>DNPQ01000021.1:14363-14516 GCA_003501335.1 Bacillota bacterium | reverse complement strand
CCTATTTTGAGTCTTCATCAGAGAAAATAGATATACTCTATAAGGTGAAATAAGTAAAGAGGATAAATTTAACCTTGGGACCACCATCCCCTAACCCCTTCCTCAAGGAAGGGGAATTAGTAAATATTTGCGGGGACACCCCGCGCCCCAGCA
>DNPQ01000021.1:12240-14046 GCA_003501335.1 Bacillota bacterium | reverse complement strand
CCAAAAAAGCTTTTATAAGGGTGCAGGGTCGCCTTCTTGAAGGCGCGTCCTGCCAGGGGCCGGGGTGTCTTTATCTTTAAGCCCTCCCTTGCAGTCGCGCTTTATAAAGCGCGCGGATTGGGTGGGTTGGCCTTCTTGTTTTTCAAAAAATTTAATTCAATATATATAGATCAATCGTTATTGAAAACAGAGTTAAAATTTCTTTTAATCCTAAAACGAAATTAACCATTCTTAATAACATAGCTGAAATTTTTTAATCCTTTTAATCCTGTAAACCATTGGGGGATTAAAGCATCACTATCGCCCCACACTCGGGCCCTGCACCCGTTAGGTTGCGCCCATGCTGGCGTACACAAAAAAGGCATCAACAGCGTAACTGTTAATGCCTTTTTCAAAATATTCAGCCCGATTTTTTATTTGTTCGATAAATCATTAAATCATCTTTTATTTCCCCAATAACTCGCAGACCATTTTTCCCCCAATCTGAAGGGCGCTGTCAATCTTCGAAGCGTCTTTGCCTCCGGCTTGTGCCAAATCCGGACGGCCCCCGCCGCTTCCGCCGGTCTCGGCCGCAACCGCCTTAATTAATGAACCGGCTTGAACCTTGGACGTTAAATCTTTGGTGACTCCGACCACAAAAGATACTTTTCCTTCATGGACCGCGCCTAAAACCGCCACACCGCTGTTCATGGCATCCCGGAGCTTATCAACGGCTTCCCGCAATTGTTCCATTGTAAAACCGTCGACCCGGGCCACAATATATTTGGCATTTCCAGCCGTCCGGACCTCGGCCATCAGTTCCTTGATACGGTCTGATGCTTGACCCTGGCTGGCTTTGGCCATTTCCCGCTGAAGCTTATTATGCTCTTCCATTAGATTGGTTAATTTCTGAACCACTTGATGGGTGTCGGCCTTGAGCAATGAAGTTACTTCATTTAAATCCGCCCGTTCTTGATTATACAGCGCTAATGCCGCCTCGCCGGTAACTGCCTCAATTCTCCGGATTCCCGTGGCCACGCTGCTTTCAGAAAGAATCCGGAATACCCGGATTTGGGCGGTATTGGTAACATGCGTTCCTCCGCAAAGTTCCTGACTGATGGAACCCATGGTGACGACTCTGACCTGATCCCCGTATTTTTCATCAAACAGGGCAGTCGCTCCTCCGGCTACGGCATCATGATAATCTTTTACCAGGGTGCAAACTGGAACTGCCTGTCCAATCCCTTCATTGACCAATTGCTCGACTTTCTGCAGATCCGCATCGGAAATTTTCTCAAAATGCGTAAAGTCAAAACGCAAACGCTCCGGGGTCACATAAGAACCGGATTGATGGAGATGTTCCCCTAAGACCTTCCGTAAGGCAGCCTGCAAAAGATGGGTGGCGCTATGGTTACAAGCCGTGTTCCGACGCCTTTTTTCATCCACCCTCAATTGGAAATGTCCGGACTTTTGAGGAGGCTGACCGGCTTTTTTAACAAAGTGGACAATCCGGTCATTCATTTTCTGGGTATCAACCACCGGGTATTCCACGCTCCCGGCCAGGATCTTTCCTTCGTCGCCGACTTGCCCGCCGGATTCGCCGTAAAAAGGCGTTTCCGCGAAAACCAACTGCCAATACTCCTGATCTTCGCCGATGAACGCCAGCGACGACTCTACCTGCAAGGTCTCATAACCTTTAAAAGCGGAATGGGGCCCTTCATGAACCGTTTCCCATTTTACCAGATCGTCGGACATGATAAACTTACCGCTCTGTCTGGCTTTGGTTTTCTGGCCGGCCATTTCCCGTTCAAAGCCTTCCAAGTCAAC
>DNPQ01000021.1:11085-11902 GCA_003501335.1 Bacillota bacterium | reverse complement strand
CGCCCGACACCGTTTTCCGTTTCTCTTGCTCCAAGGAGGAGGCAATCTTTTCAAATAATTCGATGCCGTTATCCAAGGTCCGGTTGAAACCTTCTTCCTCGGCCTTAATCACTAATTGGCAATGTTGTTGCTGCTGCTTAATTTCCGGATATGCATCCCCCATGGCGGCAACCAATCCGGGTACGATTTTATATAAAAAAGGCTCCGTCATTCCCAAGCTTCTGCCAAAGCGGGCCCCCCGTCTCAAAATACGCCGCATGACATAGCCCCGGCCTTCATTGGAAAGCAAGACCCCATCGGCGATGGCAAAGGTCAGTGAGCGGATATGGTCGGCGATGACCCTCATCGGAACCTGATTCTCCGCCTTGGAATAACTTTGGCCGGTAACTTCTTCGATGGTTTGAATAATATTCCGAAACAAATCGATATCGTAATTGGACTTTTGGTTTTGGATCACCGAACAAATCCGTTCAAACCCCATTCCGGTATCCACGTTTTTACTGGGAAGATCCTCCAGCTTGCCGTCGGCTTTCCGGTTAAACTGGATAAATACCAGGTTCCACAGCTCGATAAAGCGGGCGCATCCGGCATTGACGCCGCAGACATGGCCGGGAATATGGCTTTTATCACAGCGGCCGGGCCCCAAATCAATGTGAATTTCCGAACATGGACCGCAAGGACCGGTCTCACCCATTTCCCAAAAGTTTTCTTTCTCCCCGAAACGCATGATATGGTCAGGCGCAATGTCGGTACATTCATTCCAATATTTTCCCGCTTCATCATCCGTTTTATAGATAGTTGCATACAGCTTGTCTTT
>DNPQ01000021.1:0-10741 GCA_003501335.1 Bacillota bacterium | reverse complement strand
GACCAATTGCCCAGCATCTCAAAGAAAGTATGATGGTAAGTGTCTCGTCCCACTTCTTCCAGGTCATTGTGCTTGCCGCTAACCCGGATACATTTTTGGGTATCGGACGCCCTTCGATAGTCCCGGGTGCCGGTGCCCAAGAATACATCTTTAAATTGATTCATGCCGGCATTGGTGAAAATTAAGGTTGGATCATTATGCGGGATCACGGAAGCGCTCGGCACAATGGTATGGCCCTTTTCCCGGAAAAAATCTAAAAATTCCTGACGAATCTGATTGGCTGTTTTCAATCCATTCACTCCTATATCGGCAATTCGTAAAAGAGTGCCCAAGAAGGGACTCCCCGCACAAATACCGGTTTTTATAATTTAAACGTCTCTATCCATCCCTGTAAATTTCCATAGACTGATTCCATTTTAATAGAAAACAAATGTAATAGCAACACCCTTTTCAATACGAATTGCCAATCGAATAAAACAGATGGTATAATTCACCAAAATCAGGGGCATAATGTAATGGAAATTACGCTGCATTTTGAAAAAAATCGGGTCAGCGAAGCAACCAAAGGCCGGTAAAAAAATATAGCCAAACCTATCAAAATTTTAAAGGGGGAACTTGAATGAGTGATATTTTAAATTCGGAAAATTGTACCGAGCAGGCATTTGAAAAAACTATGATTGATGAAGAAGAATTTTTTGAACGTGAATTATTTCAGGATGTCTTAGAGTTAAAGTCACTAAGAAAAGTAGCCGAAAACGCTGCTATTGATGTGAATAAGCTCCAGGATCAGGCTTATCAAACACTTTTCAGCTTATACCAGCAAAACCGGGGCATCAAAGCTGCCAGCCCGGGTCAAGATGATATTTTTCCTATTTTTGAATTATTCTTCAAAAGCTATTACCAATATTTCCGGCAGGCTATGGAAGGCCTCCTTGCAACGGAGTCGCCTGTTAAAGTAGCTTATTTTCTAGGCAAGAACAGCGACAAAGTAACCGCCATGTTTGATCAGTTTATCAAGGATCTTCAGCATGAAGTAGCCTGATAATGCGGTATCTCCAAGCAGAATTAAACCCTAGCAGCCCCATAAAAGAGGCGGGTTTTTATAATCAAAAAGATATACAATATGCAGCAGCATCGTACCGATGAGTTTCTACTATTGTATATCTTGATCCTTAAGATTTTTTATGGAATAGCCCCATTAAAAATGGGTTGCAGAGGGTATCTTAAAAACGATATCCCACTCCCAGCATCAAGTTGGAGGTTATTTGGCTGTCCTTGATCTCTCCGGCTAATCCCAGGTGGGCATTGAGCCGTTCCGTCAAATCCATTTCGAATTCCATCTCATAATCGGCTTGAAGATTCCTATCATCTTCATAAACATCGATGGTCCCGATAGCGGTGATTCTGTCCTCCAGGGCTGTCCTAAGTAATTATGGTCTCCAAGATCGGCCACGAGCGCCAAATTATCCATAACTCCGTATTCCCCACCCACCCGTAAGCCTAACTTATCAATACTTTTGATGGTTACTATCCCTTCACTTCCGGAGGTTCCCAAGTTATCACGCCCCCAGACAGCGGTTGGGATCAATAATAACGTTCCAACCAAAAGACCCAAAATACTATTTCTAAGTTGCCGCATGAGAATCCTCCCGGGTTTTTAGCCCTATGTTTATATAATTGTAAAATATTTACAGTATGACTGGAAATTAAAACCCCGACTGTTGATGCCGGGGTTTCCTATTTTTTATTTACTTATGAAGACTACTCTTCTAAGATATATACCTTCACATTCTTGGTGCCATACATTGCGGCTTCACGATAGGTTTCGTAACAGAGATCGATACGGTTGCCCTTGATGGCGCCTCCGATATCGGCGGCCTCCGCTCTTCCATAGCCCTCAATGTATAATATGGTCCCCAGTTTAATAAATCGCGGATCAACTGCCACCAAACCGAACCCGGCCTTTTTTCCCGTATAGGTTTGACCGATCGCCGCATATTTACCGCAGCTCTCCGGTCCTGGATAATAAGCAGTTGCAACCATACTTTTCACTTCAATATAACGGAATGCGCCCCGCGAAGTTGTTAAAGTCCTTACTACATTCCGAATTCCTCTGGCTATCACCGCATTAACTACGGGCTGAATCGTTTTCTCGGCGACTTTGTAACGGTCAACTTCTTTACCGTCCTCATAAACGACTTTCTCTTGTCGTTCTACCAAACCTGACTGACCTTGACGGACTACTTTTTCTGCGCCGCGTTCCAAATCTTTGTCCTTGTAATATTCAGTACTAGGTTTCACTGTAATCTGTTTGGTAACCAGTTTACTATCAATCTTCACGACCTTGATTTTCTGGCCTGGAACAACCACCGTATTTAATGATGGTGAAATCTTATCGTCTTTGTCGATAGTAATTTTAGCAGATGCCAGGACCTTTTTGACCGTTTCGGCAGTGGTATTAAACTCTTTGGTTTGACCATTGGCCCGAATTTTAACGGTAAAAGCCCGGAACACCTGAATTTTTAAATTTTCAGTGATTGCTGTTTTTAGACTCGGCCGGACCGTGTCACCCGTATTGAGAAAGATTTTTTTCTCTTTTAATACATGGGTCACATCAGAATTGATGGTGCGCCATTGATAACTATGTCCGTCCACTTGAAGAGAGACAGTGCGAAGCGCTGTCATATAAAAAACGAAACCCAGTAACGCGACGCCTATTACCGAACCCAAGCCTATGTACAGATAATCGCGAAACCTTTTTTCCCAACGACCCGTTATAACCTTTACCTTCATTCTGACCCCCCTTTGAGATAATTAGAGCTCGTCTTTTAGAGGCAAGCCCGTCGAACAATTAAAAATTCTATCCGAAATCCATACATTCGTTTTTTAGCAGCTATTCAAAAGTAGCAATTTCTCCATGATTACAATTCGACCTTTTAAAAAGAAATCCTGCTAAAAACCAATTACTCCATTAATTCCCGGATCCGGAAGTCTACTTTTAGATCTTCGGCAAGTAACGCCGCTTTCTTTATATCGACTCCCGGATAACGGACAACCGATGCAACAACTTTCGGGATAACCAGCTTACTGCGGCGGATAAAATCCAAGACTGCCGGGAATGCATTGATTCCGTATGGAGACTGGGTTAATTTTTCATAGGCTGCTGCGTTCTCCGCATTCAGACTAATGGATATTGTATCGATTAATTCGGCAAGCTCCGGAAGGATATCATATCCCAGAAATAAATCGGCCAAACCATTGGTATTCAGCCGTACTGAAACCTGATGTTCTTTTATTTTCCCCGCGACTTCCTTGACGATTTCCGGCCGCAATAAAGGCTCACCATAGCCGCAAAAGACGACTTCCCGATAATGATATCCATATTCTTCCACCATCATCATGATTTCATGCACTGACGGTTCATGGTTCAGCCAAAGGTTGTAACCGACCCCGCCGGTTGTCTCCCGGATGCAAAAAAGGCAGGCATTGGGACACCGGTTGGTAATATTTAAGTAAAGCGCATCTTGAATGGGATATGCGATAACCATGTTCGGATTGGTATTATCTTTTTCTTGCATGCCGGCACTTCCCTATTTATAATTATTTCGAAGTGTTCTAAAGTATGAATCGTAATGTTAATCTATATCTTTTACAATATAATTGATATCATGTCATTCAATTTGAAATAAAGTCCTGGCATTGGCGGTAGTGGCTTGCATGACTTCTTCAACCGGTAATTGCTTGATCTCCGCCAATTTTTCCCCTACGAGCGCAACCCGGAAAGGTTCATTCCGACGGCCCCGGAAAGGATAAGGTGACATATACGGGCAATCCGTCTCCACCAGTAACCGATCCAAAGGTATTTCAGCGGCCACATTTCTGAGTTTCTCCGCATTGGTGAAAGTAATAACACCGGTAAACGACAAATAAAGACCCATTTTCAAAAACTGGGAGGCCGTCTCCCGGCTGCCGCTGAAACAATGCATCACACCGCCCGCCGGACCGATTCGTTCCTGATTCAGTAATGAATAAGTATCCTGATGAGCCTCCCGGTTATGAATGATCACTGGTTTATGATATTCATTGGCAAGCTGAATTTGTTCCCTAAAGGCTCCTTGCTGGTCTTCTTTGGAAGAATCGAGATAGTGATAATCCAAACCGATTTCTCCAACTGCAACCACCTTTGGCTCCTTCAGGAGATCCTCCAGTGTCCTCAGGGCATCCTGATTCCAGGTTCGGGCATCCTGCGGATGAACTCCAACAGCCGCCCACAACATGGGATATCTGCTTGCCAAATCCACGGCCCGCCGTGAGGACTCAAGATCATAACCAACGACCATCATTGTCGAAACACCGCTGTTCATTGCTGTCTGAATGGCTATAGGGTAATCTTCCTGGAAGGCCTGATCATTTAAATGAGTATGACTATCAATCCACATTAGCGCACTTTTGAACCTTCTCCGATTATTTTATCGGGATTTAGCAGAGAAAGTTGCCCTTCTGTGTTGGAGGCTGCCAGAAGCATTCCTTGCGAAAGGATACCCCGCAATTTTGCCGGTTTAAGATTGGCCACGATCACAATTTCTTTGCCGACCATCTCACTGGCTTGATAATGTAAGGCGATGCCGGCAACAATTTGCCTTTCTTCTTCTCCGACCTTGACTTGGAGTTTAAGGAGTTTATCAGATCCTTCCACTTTCTCCGCAGCAATTACTTTGGCGACTCGCAAGTCAATCTTTGAAAATTCCTCAATTGTAATTTGATCGGAGCTCTGTTTTTCGGCAATTTTTTCTTGAACGGCAGGTTGTTGTTCCACTGTCGGTCCCTCCTTCGGTTTTTCAATCTCAATACGCGGGAAAATCGGCTCTCCCTTTTTGGTGACGGTTCCCGGTTTAAGCCAACCCCATTTTACTGCGTCAGAATATTCTAAATCCGCCGGAGAACCGGATAGACCGAGCTGTTTCCATATTTTAGCGGGTGTCTCTACCAAAAAAGGCACTAAATAGACAGCAATTAACCGCAAAGTTTCACTCATCGTATAAAGCACCGTATTCAGACGTTCCCGTAAATCCGGGTTTCTAGCGAGAGCCCAGGGTGCTGCTTCGTCAATATATTTATTGGTACGACTCACCAACTTAAAAACAGCCGCAAGGGCGCCATGGATTTCCAATTTATCCATAGCCGACTTCAATTCAGCCAGACTCTCCTGAGAAAGCTTAATGACCTGCTGGTCTAAATCCTGATAAGCGCCAGGCTTTGGGACTACACCCTCATTAAATTTCTCAATCATCGACAAGGTCCGGTGCAGTAAATTACCGAGGTCATTTGCCAAGTCCGTATTGATACGAAGAATTAAAGCTTCTTCCGTATAAGAACCATCGGAACCAAAGGGTGTCTCCCGCAATAAATAATAGCGTACAGCGTCGATGCCGTACTTATCTATCAGAACCAAAGGATCAACCACATTCCCTTTGGATTTGGACATTTTTCCGCCATCCAAGACCAGCCATCCATGGCCAAAAACCTTTTTGGGAAGCGGCAAACCTAAGGCCATTAAAATAATCGGCCAGATAATCGTATGGAACCGCACAATCTCTTTTCCGACCAAGTGCAGGTCCGCCGGCCAATATTTTTGAAACAAATCAGGATGTTCCGCATCCATGCACGCGGGATACCCGAGGGCTGTAATATAATTGGAAAGCGCATCCAGCCAAACATAAACAACGTGTTTGGGATCGAAAGGCACTTTAATCCCCCAATTAAAAGTCGTCCTGGAGACACAAAGGTCTTCCAGCCCGGGCTTTAAAAAATTATTCAACATCTCATTCTTGCGGGACACCGGTTGGATAAAGTCGGGATTTTCTTCAATATACTTGATCAACCGATCGGCATATTTGGAAGCCCGGAAAAAATAACTTTCTTCTTTGACCAATTCAACTCCCCGTCCACAATCCGGACAATTGCCGTCATTCAATTGGCGGGCCGTCCAAAAGGCTTCACAAGGAGTACAATACCATCCTTCATACTCACTCTTATAAATATCACCCTGCTCGTAAAGCTTCTCAAAAATCATTTGAACCGCCTTTTCATGCCGTTCCTCGGTGGTTCGAATAAAATCATCATTACTGATCTGCAGCCTTTTCCATAAATCTTTGATGTTGGCTACGATGCCGTCAACATAAGCTTGGGGACTAACCCCAACAGACTCTGCTTTCCGTTGAATTTTTTGGCCATGTTCATCCGTACCGGTCAAAAACCAAACATCATCCCCGATTTGACGATGATAACGGGCCAGCGCATCTGCATTTACCGTTGCATAAGCATGGCCAATATGTAAGTTATCACTGGGATAATAGATCGGAGTCGTAATGTAATATTTACCCATTCAAATTTCCTCCTCAAAGTCAGTTAAAAATCATATTACTTAAATTTAGTTCCCTTTTTTCGGACTTCAATATTTTCTTATTGTAGCCCGAAATTGAAACTTAAACCTGGCCGGCTGCGGCTGATTCAAAACGAATCAAGAATTGTTTGCCGGAGTTGACCCCAAAACCAAATAGCAACCTTAATTTTCCCAAAATAAAAACCCCTCGCCTCGTAGGGGACGAGAGGTTAACCTTCGTAGTACCACCCCAGTTTTCTTCTTTAATGAGAAGAATCCGGAGTTCATAACGTGAACCAAACGTCCGCTTTTACTTGACTTCAAAACGGAGACTCAGAAACCATTTTTCCCATCAGCCCGATCGGGGTTTCCCCCTGCCCGACTCTCTTGTTCAAAGCCTCTTGGATACTATTTTCTTCACCATTTTGATATCATATAACGATCATACTATTTTATCTACTATATCGGTTAAAGAAAACTTTGTCAAGTATCAAGGCCTCCAGTGAAGCCCTGTTTTATGAAAAGGGTTCCAAAAAATCCCCCGCAAGATTTGTTTTCTATATTAAACATAAAATAATCAATAAACAATCATAATCATTATAAAAAGAGTTTTTTTACTGGAATTCTTATTTGTTAATTCAAAGTAAATAAATATTGGATCAATTTGACTTTGTATGTAAATATAGGTATAATGAATTTGTCAGCAATGTCGAATTTTAACGAAAGGGGCTGGAAAAACCATGATGAAATCCACCGGTATTGTACGAAAAGTTGATGAGCTCGGAAGAGTCGTGATCCCTATCGAATTGCGCCGTACTCTACAAATTGATGAAAAAGATGCGCTTGAGATTTATGTTGATGGTGAAAAAATTATTTTAAAGAAATATGAGCCTGCTTGCATCTTCTGCGGAAATGCAGACGGAATCAGGAATTTCAAAGAAAAGAATATTTGCAAATCTTGCTTGGAATCAATGAAAGGCGCTTGCTAAAAGTCGCCTAAAAAAAGGGGGGGATTTATCCTCCCTTTTTTTGTTGTTCCAAGTACATTCGATAGACTTCTTTGGTGCTTTTGCCTGTTTCTTTTGCAATTTCTTTCAAGCCTTCACGAAGTGATGTCCGGTGGCTCAATGTTGTCGCTAGCAATGTATTAATGTCGTTATTTGTCGAATTTTGATCTGTTTTAACAACTACATGGTTTCCTTCAACAAGTAATGTAAATTCGCCCTTTAATTCCCGTCTCGACAAGTTCTCGATAATTTCGGATAATGAGCCTCGAATAAACTCCTCATAGATTTTGGTCAGTTCTCTGGCTACGACCGCACGACGTTCTCCAAAAACGCTTTTAATATTTTGCAGCGTTATTAACAAACGGTGGGGCGACTCATAGAAAACCAGAGTGCCCGGAAAATTAATCATTTCTGTCAGCTTAAGCCTTTGCTCATTGTTTTTTCGCGGTAAAAACCCGGCAAACCAAAATGAGGCCGTATCCAGCCCCGAAGCGGCAAGCGCGGTAATAACAGCGGTAACCCCTGGTATTGGAATCACCCGAATTCCACGTTCAATCGCGGCAGCAACTAATAAAGTGCCCGGATCGGAAATTCCCGGCATTCCGGCATCCGTGACCAAGGCCACATTAGCCCCGGCTAAAATTTTATCAATAATTTGGTTAGAGCGTTCCCGTTCATTGTGCTGATAATAGCTAAGCATACTCTTTTTAATTTGAAAATGGTTCAAAAGTTTTAAAGTATGACGGGTATCCTCTGCAGCGATAAAATCAACTTCATTTAAAACCCGCAAGGCCCGTTGGGTAATATCCTCTAAATTTCCAAGCGGTGTACCAACCAAATATAATATACCGGTATTTAATTGATCCAGCATGTTTTACCCATCCAAGCCATTTAAAATTCGATCCCTTCTCGGGCCGCCAAACCATATTGATATGGGTGCTTTACCATCTTCATTTCGGTGACTAAATCCGCTAATTCTAAAATGGAGATCGGCATATCTCTTCCGGTCAGCACCAGCTCAAGGCGGGCTGGCTTCTTAACCAAGGTAGCAAGAACCATATTCGGATCCAAAAGTCTTTTATTCATGACATGGCTTAATTCATCAATCACAATAACATCATTCTCATCTGAAGCGATCGCTTGATCAATTTGTTTCCAACCGTTCAAAGCTTGTTCAATATCTTTGGGCGTCGGCTTATCGGTATAAATAAATTTCCCATCCCCAAAAGTAAAAAGGGGTATAGGGGGATCAAATGACATCAGAGCCCAGTGTTCCCCGGAACCTCCTGCAGTCTTTAAAAACTGATAAACCTTTACTTTCAGTCCTCTGCCCCAAGCCCTTACAGCAAGGCCAATGGCTGCAGTAGTCTTACCTTTTCCATCACCGGTATAAACTTGAATAATTCCCTGCTCCATTTTTTCTCCTCTGTTCGCTGACCATGGATCACTTTTTAGCTTCTTTCAAGATCGATTGCCACAGCAACCTTAATTTGGCCTAAATTTTGTTTACTTCCGATCAATTTTCCGTTTTGAATCCCGAAGATAGCTGCTGCTTCGCATTTGTCCATCATTTTGTCGGCGTCCATCTGGACGCCTTTTTTCTTAGTAGCCGGAACCGCCGCCGGCAATTGTTCCTTTGTAAATGTAATGAGCGGAATGCCTAATTCCTTACAAGCTTCATCAATTCCAGGATTTGATGGTTCTTGCTCAAAAGTATGAATGGACCGGATACTTCGGAGTGACCAATAATGTTCCCGAAAGTAGCGGCGAATTGCCCCAATAATCCTGGCGCCGGAAATTCCTTCACCGATATCAATTCCTACCATGAGACACTTCGGCCGTAAAGGCAATATTGACAGCGTTGCGTTAAAAGACTCCAGCTCCCGATGGCCGATGATCACCATCATATTTTCCTCCGGGCTCAGCTGCGGCAGTTCATCCTTAACCAGTCTTACATTCTCCGGCCATGCCACATCGATACCCCAGTGATCCCAAACAACCATCGGTTCATCATTTAAAATGGCCCCGGTAAACTTGGGCAATAAATCCGGTCGTTCAACTGTCAGTTGATATCCTTGGGCTAGTTTTTCCAGGCTGGGCAATTCATTGACTTCCAGGGCCGTGGTAATGACCGGCGTAGCCTTTAAATATTTTGCGATCGCGGCTGCTAATTGATTTGCATTCCCCAAATGTCCCGGCAATAAACTAATTACGAACCGTCCATCTTCATCGATAACCAAAACTGCCGGATCGGACTGCTTATTTCCCAAAACCGGAGCAATGCCGCGGACTGCTATTCCTGTGGCCATAACCAATACCAAAGTGGAACACTCGGCAAAGGCGCTCTGAATCTGATCAGTCACTGAACCGTTAAATCCCATTTGCTTTTCAGCCTCCGCTAAATAGCGGCGGGGTATCCTTAGCGTGGATTTTAAATGAGTAGACAACTTTTTAGCAAGCAGCGATCCCTTTTTTGTAAAAGCAATTATAATCTGATCATTACCCATAGCCTATCCATCCGCAGTCTTCTTAAAGAAATAATTTTTCTTCATTATACCCAAAAAGCAAAAGTAAATTGAACCCTACATATCTCATATTGAATGCAAAAAACAATCCATTTGCGAAACGCATAGAAATCCGGCTTTTTGCACCCTATTGATAATTGACAGCTATACCAAATCTATCACTATTTCGCTTTTTCTCTTCAATCTCCTTTGATACTCCATTATTTTTAAAAAGATTCGATCGATGACAAAACGCGGCATTGAGGTTTTAAGCTCTTCTCAACGCAGGCAGCTTTTGTTCAGTGAAGTATAAAAATGTTCGTTTTTAACTAAAGCATTGTAGAATGATAAGATATAACTTTCGTCTTTCACCTGTCCTTGTTAAATTTAAATAACAAGTTCAATAGGGTTTGAATTGGTTCGTTTTCGTGCTATAATAAAAATAAATCATTAACGACGATAACAACCGAAATGATTGGAGCTAAAAATGTTTTCAGCAAAACGTTTGGAAGAAATCGTGCGGATTCTTGAAAAAGAGGAAAGTGTGGACGTCAATTCGTTATGCGTCCAATTCAACGTAACCAGCAAAACGATACGTCAAGATTTAAATAAGCTGGCCGATATGGGTATTCTTGAACGGTTTCATGGGGGAGCCATTCTTAAACAAACCAATAATAACATCTTCCCGATTCATCAACGAAAAAGACAAAACTTAGAAGAAAAAAAGCGTATTGCCCAAGCTGCCTGTAAATATGTGAATGAACGCGATATTGTTATTATCGACGGCGGAAGTACCGATCTAGAATTTGCAAAAGCACTGGAGAATAAACCAATCATCGTAATTACCA
>DNPQ01000114.1:2808-5832 GCA_003501335.1 Bacillota bacterium | reverse complement strand
ACAGCCATCGGAATTGCAAAGGCAACATACGGAACAATCAGCGACCAGTATGTGTTCAACATTCTCAAATTTTTCAGCACCATAAACAAAGGCAATAACGCCGCATGGATTGGAACCATCATTCCCAGCAAAATAAGGGTCATCGTAAAGTTGCTGAGCTTCCAGTTCATTCTGGTGATCGCGTAAGCCGTCATTGCCGCAAGAACCAGTACGATCAAAACGGTGGAAGCCGTTACCAGCGCGCTGTTGAAAAAGTAAGTAACGACCTTGCCATCCGTTATGGCCGTTAGGTAGTTGCTCCAAAGAAAATTCCGGGGCAATCCCGCGACATTGCCGCTGAAAATCTCGCTGTTATCCTTGAGTGAGAAAAAGGCAAGCCAGATAAGGGGATAAACTTGAATGACCGCTACAATGCCAAGAACAATCTGAAGGATAATTTTACCGTTACTATGTTTGGGCGCTTTCTTTGCTATTGCTTGCGAACTCACGTCATCACCCCTTATTCTGTTCTGAATGTTTTGTTTACGACAAGTGTAAAGATAAGGCATTCCAAAATGATAAAGACGGAAATCGCGCTGCCGTAGCCATAGCGATAGGTGTCAAAAATCGTTGTATACATCAATGTGCTAGGCACCTCGGTGGTAAAGAAGGGTCCGCCGTTTGTCAACACATAAATAAGATCAAACACTTTCAAGGCGCCAATAATGGAGAAAACCAGACACACCTTGAGGATGGGCCGCATCAACGGAATGGTAATGGAAAACGCCGTGCGCACAGCCGACGCGCCGTCTATTTTGGCCGCCTCATAAACATCCTTGGAAATGGACTTGGCCCCCGCATACATCAGCAGCATATGGTAACCGACATATTGCCACAGCGTGGGGATAAAGGACGCAACCAGCGCGGTGCCTGTCTGCCCGAGCCAGTCCTGTGCCAGATTTCCAAGTCCAATGGCTTTGAGCATTGTGTTCAACAGTCCGTAGTCCGCGTTATAGATTTTTGACCACAACTGCGCGATTACGACGGTGGAAATCAGAACGGGAATAAAGTAAACGGTGCGGTAAAAGCCTTCGCCCTTCACGCCCGAGGCCAATACCAGGGCCAGCAAAAGCGAAACCGGAAGCTGGATAAAAATAGAAGCCGCGGCAAACAGCAGCGAGTTTTTCATGGAGTTAAGCGCCCGGGCGCTGGTAAACATCTCTTTGTAATTCTGTAAGCCGATAAACGTGCCTTTCCCGACGCCGTTCCAATCCAGCAGACTATAATAACTTGAAATCAAAATGGGAACAAAAACAATTGTTAAAAAGATAACCAAGGTTGGAAGCACAAAAACGCAAATCGTTCTTTTGTTTGAAAATGCGGAATTCATATGGTTTCTCCTAAAAAGATGTGGCCGAGGTTAAGACCTGACCACATCTTTAGAATTCTGGTTCCAATCATTTAAAAGGTAAGCGCGGTTGCCTTGACCTGTGACATCTGCTGGCAGAAATCCTTCGGTGTAATCTTGCTCGCCAAAAGCTCCGCGATAAGGTTCTTGTGCGTTTCAGCCGCCTCGGCAGGAAGGATGTTATCCCACCATGTGATGAAGGAAGTGGCTGTTTCAAGCATTTTAGCATCGGTCTTATCAAGGTCGGAAAGCCCCGAGGTATTGAGGCCCACAGTCTTCCAGCAGGGAAGGCCTGCGCCCGCCAGATAACCCTTGGTACCAAGCTGTTCACTCAAATAATCAAGGAATTCGGCCGCTTCTTTCGGCGATTTTGTGCTCTTGCTTACATAGTAGCCATCTTGTCCGCCGCCGAAGAACTCACTACTCTTGCCATCACCGTCCGAGAAGGCCGGAAATATAACGGCTTTAACCTTACCCTTTGTTTTAGATGTAGCAGCGTCAATACCTGCATTAACCCAGTTCGCCTGAACCATCATGGCGGCGTTCCCAGCGTTAAATGCGCCGAGCATTTCGTCGTAGCTCATGCTGAACATGCTCGTATTGAACGCGCCGGCCTTGGCCAGCTCCTGCAATTTATTGGCAGCCTCAACGAATGCAGGCGAATTAAACTTTTCCGGATTTTTGAACGCCGCGATACAGGCAGCATTACCGGCTTGACGCATGGCGATAATATCGAACCAATACATGCCGGGCCATCTGTCTTTTTCACCGATAACCGCCGGCGTAATATTCTTGGCCCTCAGCTTCTTAACGGCGGTAAGGAACTCGGTAAAGTTTGTCGGAATCTTTGCTCCCGCTTTCTGGAAAAGTTCCGTGTTCACGTAAAGGCTGGCGATATGGGTATAGCAGGGAAGCGTGTAGAGCGTTCCTTTTACCTGGCATGCCTTGAGCATACCGGGACGCATTTTAGCAATCGTCGCCTTGGCGATATAGGGGTCCAGTGCCAAAATGTTGCCGCCCTCGATATACGGCTGCATAAAACTGCCGCCACCCATGCCGTAAAAAATATCGGGAGCTTCATTTGCGGCCAACGCGGTTTTGATTTTGGTTTTATATTGTTCACCTACTGTGCCCGTGCGCTGAACCTGAATATTGGGATGCGCCTTGTTCCATGCTTTGACGACCTCGGGAAGGATCTTCGCCGTCGGGTCGGTCTCTCCAACCGACTGATCCCATAATGTCAGGGTTACGCTTTTAGCCGATTCTTTTGGAGTACCTTTGCCCGCTGCACTGGAATAAATCGCTCCACTGCCCGCTACGCCAAGGACAAGCATCATAACGGCTATCTTTTGGAGAAGCTTTTTTTTCATTACCTTTTAACCTCCTCTTATTTTCTAATCTTATTGTAAAGAAGTCCCTTTCTATTATCAATTCACAAAAGGAGCATAAAGCTTTCAAAATTCAAGCATGGAATTTTTATCATTTCGATATTCGTTTACTGAAACACCAAGTTTTTTCTTGAAAAGGATGCTGAAATAGTGGGGATCGGTTATGCCGATCATCTCGCCGATCTGGTACCCCTTAAGCTCCGTCGTCTTCAGTAGCAGCTCCGCCTTGTGGAGCCGGAGCCCGGTGAG
>DNPQ01000114.1:886-2487 GCA_003501335.1 Bacillota bacterium | reverse complement strand
CTTACAAAAAATACCGCGGCTGTGTTAGCCAGGCCAAGCTCCGGATCGGCCATATTCTTTTCCAGATAGTCCTTTACCCGAATGATCAGGTCATCGGCCTTTATCGTAATCTTTGACTCGATCAAACCAGCCAGTCGCAGGATGTATGCTTCAAGGCTTTTTTGGAGCTCCGGCAGGTTGTCGGAGAGCAAAATTGTCGTCAAGGCTTCCTTCTCCGCCGTGCCGCCGCCGTCTATCTCGTGTTCAATCGCCGCATACTGGCACTTTGTAAAGATATCCATCGCCGCCAGACGAAGCTGGCTTACCTCGGTCAAGGGTGTCTGAAGGATCTTTTTCATGACCGCGATTGCATGATCCGTGGAACCGGCGCTGATGGAGAAATGCAGCTCTTCTAGGAGTTGCGGATTCGATCGATATTGCAGTTCCCCCGATTCAATCATATCCTCATAGCACACCAACTGATTTTTCCCGATAATCGCCTTAAACTGCAAAGCCCGGCAAGCCTCCTGATAGCCAAGATGAACATCGGCCAAATTCTTGTGCCTGTTGCTTATTCCAATACAAACGCAGCATTGGTAGGAGTTGATAAAATCCGTTTTCAACAGTTCACACGCGTTCATAAAATCATTGTAGTCGCCTCCACTCAAAATCACGATCTGATTTTTATTGTCCGTAAAAACCACCAAATCGCGCAGAACGTGAAAATATTCTTCCGCCCTTTTTCTACATTTCATACTTAAAAAAATCGCATTCTCTTCTGTCTGCTGAGTCAACGGAAGCGAGATTTCCACCACCGCCAGCTGATAACTGTCAACGCAGTTGCCAAACGGAATTTCAAAGAAGGCGAGGTTTTCCTCAATTTCATCTTTTGTCAGCGGTTGTTGGATCCAGCGGTTTAAAAATTTTTCCATTAAAACAGGAAAATTCTTTTTTAGCTCTTCCTTGAGCTTCACAAATTCCTTATTTCTTGTCCGTTCCTCAAGAATCTTTTTCTTGAGCCCCTCGGTTACGCTCAGAATTTCGGCGGAGTTAATCGGTTTAAGCAGAAAATCGGCAATACCAAGCTTAATGCTCTTTCTCGCAAATTCAAATTCGTCGTGGCCGGTTATAATGACGATTTTTATTTCAGGACTTTTTTCCATGACCCTACCGCTGAATTCGATCCCATCGATCGAGGGCATACAAATATCCGTAAAGATAATGTCGGGTTTTAAGACCTCAACCATGTCCAAAGCCTCGTGTGCGTTGGACGCCTCCCCGACAATCGTCATACCCTGCTCTTCCCAATTGATCCGCTTTTTGAGAAGGTTTCTGATCAGATATTCATCATCCACAATCAACACTTTCAGCCGTTCCATTCCATATCCTTCCTTTTTGAAATGGTCAAGATTATTTTGGTACCCACGCCCGGCTCGCTTTCAATTTTGACACAGTTTTCTTCACCATAATAAATTCTGATGCGTTCCATCGTTCCGCTCAGGCCAAAGCTTTCAATTTTATCCGCTTGCTCCTTTTTCAGAATCATTGTTATTTCATCCTTTGACATGCCGATTCCATCGTCCTCAACAGACAGGACAATGTGATCCGTCCTATCCCGCGCA
>DNPQ01000114.1:0-542 GCA_003501335.1 Bacillota bacterium | reverse complement strand
GGCTGCAAAATAAGCTTTAGAATCGGATACGTCAGACATGACTCGTCAACCTGATACTGCGCTTCAAACAGCTCCGGATACCGGACCTTTTGTATTTTCAGATAGTTACGGACGATATCAATCTCCTGCCCTACGGTAATTACTTCTTTCCCCTTGCTAATGCTGTTGCGGTAATAATTCCCGAGTGATTCCACGAGGAAGCATACTTCTTCATTGCACCCGGAAAGCGCCAGCGAGGATATTGAATCCAGCGTGTTATATAAAAAATGCGGTTTGATCTGCGCCTGCAGCATATTGAGCTCCGATTTACGGATAATTTTCTGCTCCTGGATAATCTTGGCAAACAACTGATTAATCTGCCTGATCATCTTGTTATATCCGTTATACAATTGTCCAAATTCATAACTATTCGCTGGGGTCCCAATTTCATAGAACTCTCCGTAATCGACGCTTTTCATTGATTGAAGAATCTGATGAACCGGATTGATGATATTTCTTGAGATCAAAAAAGAACTGACAAAGAAGATGATTCCGTCGATAAA
>DNPQ01000110.1 GCA_003501335.1 Bacillota bacterium | reverse complement strand
AGGCGTAAAGATTTAACTTCTGTCCCAGTCAAGGCAATCCCAGTTTCAAAAGTTTCTTCGATAAAGTATTCATGCCTCGCTCGGCGGTTTTCCGATATTTTTTTCCGTTCTTGTTGTTTCTGGGCCATTCTAATTCACCTCATCGAGATTGCCAGATTATTATAGCATGAATCCCAGATTTGTCAACTGGGTTGAATTGTCACCTCAATATCAGCGAAAGCAAATGAGACCCTTACGAGTTCAAATAAAAACCCTTCCCAGCCATAATAAATTTCTTCTCTCAGCAAGGAAGGGTTTCAGTGTACTTTAATATCAAAACTCACACGTAAACTCGTTCAATCATGAACAAGTTCATAGACATCTTTAGCAATCATTAATTCTTCGTTGGTTGGTACCACCATTACAGTCACTTTAGAACGAGGTTTGCTGATGATAATTTCCTTACCATGAGTACCATCATTTTTCTTATCATCAAATTCGATACCCAAATGGGTCAACTTATGGCAAAGATCTGCCCTGGTAATGCAGTCATTTTCGCCAATTCCAGCCGTAAATACCATTACATCAAGACCGCCTAATGCTGCATAATAGGAGCCCACATTTTTAACTAAGCTATGCATAAAAATATCATATACATCTTGAGCTCTTGGATTACCGTCTTCACGGGCCTTTTGAATATCCCGCATATCGCTGAAACCGGCCATTCCTAAAAAGCCGCTCTTTTTGTTCATTAAGTTGTCAACTTCATTGGGGGTTAATTTGAGAGTATTAAGTAAAAAGGGGACAATGGCCGGATCAATATCGCCACAACGGGTACCCATGACCAAACCTGCCAGTGGGGTAAATCCCATCGTCGTATCAAAACATTTACCATCTTTTATTGCCGCTAAACTACTGCCATTTCCAAGATGCAACGTAATCATCTTAAGCTTGGCCAGATTTTTACCTAAAATTTGAGCAGCCCGCTGAGATACATACCGATGAGAAGTACCATGGAACCCATAGCGGCGTACTTTATACTTTTCATAATATTCATAAGGTAAAGCGTACAAAAATGAACTACGAGGCATAGTTTGGTGAAAAGCTGTATCAAAGACTGCAATCTGTGGAGTCTTCGGCATCAAATCACGACAAGCTCTTATGCCCATAATATTAGCAGGCATATGAAGGGGACCCAGCTCCCGTAAACTTTCCATCTGCTCCAATTCTTTATCGCCTACAAGGACTGCACTTGAAAAAATTTCTCCTCCATGCAGCACCCGATGACCAACAGCCATAATTTCTTCTAATGATTTAATAACTCCGGTTTCAGGATTGACTAAAAAATCAAAAACATTTTTTAAAGCTTCATTATGGTTGTTAATCTTCTGTTCTAATTTAATCTTATCGCCATCTTTAATCTGATGGGAAATCGCAGCATTACCATTGGTACTACCAATACGTTCAATCAATCCGGCAGCCAATACAGTCTCAGTCTGCATCTGATAAAGCTTGTATTTTAGAGAAGAACTACCACTGTTGATGACCAAAATTAACACCGGGTTATGCCTCCCCTCAACCATTTTTATTGTAGTGATAAATATGTAAAAAACTAAATTTGCTTTACATATTACCCCACTATTGGTTGGATATATTTATTATAAACAGGCATTTTTCTTAATGCAATTAAGTTTACACATTCATAATGTTACGATATTATTGCAAAAGTACAAAACTTATTTAAACTCGTATATAAAACCTATTTTTAAGGCTCTAGTAGCTTGATAATAAGTTTCTAAACATCGTTGGAATGAAACTTTGATAATATAATGGATCAAATTTGTTTAAATATTTTCAACCATAAAAAAATCAGCTGTTGCTGTTGCTTTAATTTCCCCACTTTGTTCGATCTCCCCGTAGGCTTTAATTAACTTCCCTTTTTGTAAACTAACTTGACCTTTTACATGGGTCATTTCAGCCATTACAACCGGTTTTTTAAATTTTATTTCCAATCGTGCCGTAACTCCTTGATAACCCTTGGCAATTATGGCATTAGCCATTGCCTCATCTAAAAGAGTTGTGATAATTCCACCATGAAGGATGTTTACAAAGCCCTGATACTCCTTAACAGGCATGAAATCAGCCACCACCCCTTCCCCGGTATTTTCAAAATCCAATTTGAGTCCAATTGGATTTTCTTTGCCACAGGCAAAACAATACTGATCAATTTCCACTAAAATTACACCACCATTTTCTATTGATAATATAAATTGAAAAAATTTAGCTTCTATATTAAATCATGTAAATTAATGAGACTTACTTACAATAAAAAACACCGGAAAGAATCCGGCGCTCTTTTAATATTTTGTGTTTAAGCTTCGTGAGCTGTTTTCTTATTATTGACTTGAAATACTTCACATTGTCGGCACATAGTCCGTTTCTCCGTTATTGAACCATTGGAAATACCATCCGGACAAAGCGTATCCGGAATAAGCCAGCATTTTTCTTCCTTGCTCTGATAAGCCGGACAATTGACCCAGTTACAATCATTAACGCGCCAGCAGCGTTGAAAATCAGATTTGACTTTAAACCGACCAACCATCGAAGTTAAACTGTCGGCCATTTGTTCCAGCTGAGCTGCGGACATTAAGAGGTTTTCCATATTAATCCGCTGTTCTTTTGTAGCTGAAGCCACCTGATTGGCCCCACTCACGTTTTGTTTGGCAATGGCAGCTACCGTCTCCATAGTTCCAGTCATTTCTTGGCTGCTGGCTGCCTGTTCTTCCGAAGCTGCCGCTATCTCATGAATGGTATTCACTGTTTGATTAACGGATTGGGTAATTTCATTAAAAGCCTCACGGGCCGCTATAGCTAACCGGGTTCCTTCATCAACCACCTGAGTCCCGATTTCCATTGCGTCAACAGCTGTTTGAGTTTCAGATTGTATATCATTAATTAAGGCAACAATTTGAATCGCCGAATTGGTGGATTGTTCCGCCAAAGCCCGGACTTCATCGGCAACAACTGAGAAACCGCGTCCATGTTCACCAGCTCTGGCAGCTTCAATAGCGGCGTTTAATGCCAACAAGTTTGTCTGCCTAGAGATTCCCCGGATAACATCAACGATTTTACCGATCTCAACTGAGCTTTTACCGAGCCTTCTAACCACTTGGGCCGAATTATCAACAGTTTCTTTTAATTGTGAGATCTTAGAGTTAATCTCCTGAATAATATCTTCACCATTACGAGCCCGTTGCGAAACTTGCGATGATAAGCCCGCGGCCTTTTGAGCTTCAGTAGCAACTTGCTGAGCTGTTTCAGCCATCTGTTGCGATGCCGCCACGGAAACATGCACATTTTCATATTGATCCTCTGTCACTTTGGACATCTGCTCCATGGTTTTGGTAATCTCCTGAGCAGCCTGGTCAACTTTTCCTGTCATGGAAGACATCTCTGCAGCAGCAAAGGCCAATTGTTCCGAAGATTGAAGGTTTTCTTCCAGAATACCCCGTAAATTTTGTACCATGAGGTTTAGTGAATTGCCTAAAATTTCAAATTCATCTTTCGTATGTAAATCCACTTTATAACTCAAGTCTTTGTCGGAACTTTTATCCGCGAATATGGTGAAAATTTTCAGTGGGGCCAAAATCATTTTATTAAGCAAGAAATTGCTAAAGAATAAAAATAGGACCATTAAAAAAACAGTAACTGCAATACGTATACTCAGGGTTGTGATAAAATTGCTGATTGCCATCGATAATAACATAATGGCGATGGTAATGAGCAATTTGAATTTAATACTTCGAAATTGGTTCTTTAAGCTCAAGAGTCTACCCCCTCTAATCCACTATAATTATAGCTTCGACGCTTTCTTGTATTATCCTGCTGCCATATATGTTTTAGTTATTGCAATTTACTGTTTTTAGAATAAAAAAGAAGGGCAATTGCCCTTCTAAATAAGAATTACTGAAATTTACCGATTCAACTATTGCAATTCAAAAACAATAATATCTTTGTAGACCTCTGATTAAAATAATTTGTCGTATACCTCAACCAAAATCAGTAATAACCCAAAAACAATTGAAAGCCACATCGTAGCTCTATCTAATAATTTTTCAAGGGCTTTGTTTTTGGAAAAAAACATCTGACCGCCAGAACCAATCGCCCCTAAACCCTCTCCTTTACTGGGTTGCAAAATAATAATTGCAGTAAGAGCTATGGCGACGACAAGTAAAATGATTTGAATAACTAATTTCACAAATGGCACCTCCAACCCAATTTATACTTTCCTATTTTAGCACATTGGGCTAGAATCTACAAGTAATTTAACCGATTTATCGGTTAACCAATAAATCGACTGCGATAAATCAGTTGGCCAATTTATTGGCTTACCAAAAAATGATTCATCAAATCAATTGATTAGCGGCTTACATTGTAAAAAGCTGATTTACCGGGATAAATGGCCTCATCCGCCAATAAATCCTCTATCCGCAATAATTGATTATATTTGGCGACTCGATCCGTACGGGAAGGTGCTCCGGTTTTGATCTGGCCGGCATTAGTAGCAACTACGATATCGGCAATCGTGGTATCCTCAGTTTCACCGGAACGGTGGGATACGATTGCGGTGTAGCCCGCCCGTTTTGCCATTTCAATCGCATCCAGGGTTTCAGTTAAAGTGCCGATTTGATTGACCTTAATAAGGATAGAATTGGCGACACCCAATTTGATTCCTTTACTTAAGCGCTGGGTGTTGGTAACAAATAAATCATCACCAACGAGTTGTACGGTCTTCCCAAGCCGTTCCGTAATCATCTTCCAGCCGTCCCAATCCTCTTCAGCCATTCCGTCTTCAATGGAAATAATAGGATAATTTTTAGCCAGATCAGCATAAAAATCAACCATCTCAGCTGAAGTTTTCAACATGTTTGATTTCCAGAAGAAATACTTACCCTCTTCCCCTTTTTTCTTGGCTTCATCCCATAATTCCGTGGAAGCGGGATCCATTGCAATCATGATTTGTTCACCCGGTTTGAAACCAGCCTCGCTAATAGCGGCCATAATCACATCAAGAGCTTCCTGATTACTTTTAAGGTTCGGGGCATAACCGCCTTCGTCACCGACTGCTGTTCCATATCCCTTATCCTTTAATACCTTTTTCAAAGCGTGAAAAATTTCAGCGCCCCAACGAAGACATTCTGAAAAACTTTCAGCGCCAACCGGCATAACCATAAATTCCTGTAAATCCACACTATTATCTGCGTGTTTACCGCCGTTTAAAATGTTCATCATGGGCACTGGCAAATTTTTGGCGTTTACACCGCCAAGATAACGATAAAGAGGGATGGCAAGGCTGTTTGCAGCTGCTTTAGCTACTGCTAAAGAGACTCCTAAAATTGCATTAGCACCCAATTTTGCTTTATTGGGAGTACCATCTAGTTCGATCATCAGTTTATCAACGGTGACCTGGTCCAAAGCATCAAGTCCAACAACTTCAGAGGCGATTTCATCATTGACATTATCGACTGCTTTTTGAACTCCTCTTCCCAAATAACGGCTTTTATCACCATCCCGTAATTCAACGGCTTCAAAAGCGCCCGTAGAAGCGCCGGAAGGAACCGACGCGCGCC
>DNPQ01000378.1:3991-7298 GCA_003501335.1 Bacillota bacterium | reverse complement strand
GTGACTGAGCATTACACCCTTGGGCAGCGATGTGGAGCCCGAAGTATATAACAACAGGGCAATATCATCCAAATTTTTGGTTCTGGTTTCCAGATTTAAATTCTCCAGAGGCAAATCTTCGACACTAAGCATGGGAATCGCACTGAAGAGCTCATTATTTTTTAGATACCCCTGAAAATAAGAATCCGTTATAATGAATGCCGCCCTGGAGTCTTTCAGTATCGGACCTACCTTTTCGGCAATGAACTCCTGCTGCTCCGGATCGGTGACCGGAGTCGGTATGACAACCACATTGGCATCGAAACAGGCCAGTAACCCGCAAATATAATACAGCCCCTGAGGTACAATCAAAAGCACTTTCTCCCCGGGTGCCAGTTTACGCTGCAAAACTTGACTGATCGCTTTGGCTTGATGGGCCAAATCTTCACCGGTCAAAAAATCTTGCTCATCCTGATTCTTATAAAAAGTAAATAATCTTTTTTCCCCAAAGCGTTCACATTGTTCAATAAACGAAGTTTGGACGAGCGCCGTAGCGTTTTCCGATCCGGATATACTTTTCATCCCTGGTCCTCCTTGGAGTATAAGGCACGGGATATGAAAGCTTTTCCCGCCAAACCTTATTGTCGATCAACTTACGATAAATGTGCGGCTTTTCCTTCTGCTATGTCCCTCTAAACTTGATCCAAAATTTTTTGGAGATTTTTCAGTTCTTGATGAAACGGTGTCATGATCGCCTGAAAGGATGATGAAGAATCCGGCTTCAGATTATATTTGGTAAAAGTGGCCAAGGTTCCCGAAGGTCCAAGATCCAAATAGAAATAAGCCGCTTTTCTTTCTAACTCCTGCAAAGTTTGTTGAAACTGAACCGGTTTTCGCACCACATCCCAGAAGTAATTTTCGGGAATCCCGGTTAACTCGGTTCCCGATAAACAGGAAATAAGCGGTATCTCCGGTTTGTGAAACGAAATGGTTTTTAAGAAATCCCTGCAGATTGGAGCGGCCGGATCAATCCATGAAGAATGAAAACCGAAAGAAACCGGCAAACACAAAGATATAATCTCCCGGCCCTTTAAAAAGCCGGAAATCTCCGCTATTTTTTCATTCTTTCCAGAGATGACGAAATGGGAATGAAAATTGATGGAAGCAATCTCCGTCTCCGCAAATAATTGCGGATCCTTGTAATAAAGATCGGGACTTGCAACTATCGTCAACATACTGCTATTTTTGCAGCAATGCTCCAAAGTTTCCGCCTGTTTTAACAAATAATCGACGCACTCTTCCATTCCCAGCACGCCCGATAAAGTTGCTGCTATGAATTCTCCCAAACTGGCACCCAGAAGATAACCGGGTTCGACTCCGCCTTCCAACAACACTTGGGCCAGGGAGTATTCCACCATAAAAATGGCCGGACTAGTAAACAAGGTTCGAACAAACGGCTCTTCGGCTCGGTTTTTCGGATTATAAATTTCATCGATAACGGATGAACCAATCTTCCGTCTTACGAAATCATCGATAACAACCATCCACTTGCGAAAGGTCGGATTGTGCTGGAATAATTTCCTTCCCATCTGGTAATACTGGGAACCCTGCCCTGAAAACATAAATATGATCGGTTTATCCATTCTCGATATCCTTTACGGCTTTCTTAACTATAACATTATTATTTTACAACAAAAAGGGTTTTCCGGATAACCAAAGAATTTCTTATCATTTCAAGAATTAATAAAATAAACGCTCCTGAAATGAAGAGCCCGCAATCGTAAGGAAAAATAAATTGGATTCATCAAATAACCAAAACGGGAGAATTTACTGGAATGCATCCGACCGTTTATGTTGAAAATTTAACTTTGACCCGGCCTGCTGAGACTTTCAACGCCAGCCTGTGCATTAGCCACTTCCCAACGTTTGAAAACTGCGAAGAATTCGGTGATTTATTTCATCCCGAAGAGCAGGCATATTATCAAACGCTGCAATTTGAAAAAAGAATCCATAGTTATCTGATTGGCCGTTTAACCGGCAAAAAAGCCATCGCCTCGCTGATGGGAAATGAAAACTTAGCTCAGATCATCATCCGGCCCGGCATTTTCAGACAGCCGATTGTGACCTGTGAAAACCAGCAAAATATTCAAGTAAGCATCAGTCACTGCGATAATTGGGGGGCGGCTATCGCTTTCCCGGAAGCACATCCCATGGGAATCGACATCGAGAGGATCAACAGTGAACAAAATGAAGCCCTTGAAAGAGAAGCAAGCGAATTTGAAAGAAGGCTTATTCAAAGACTGCCTTTTGATTATGAAGTGATGCTTACGTTATTATGGACAGTGAAAGAAGCGCTATCCAAAGTACTCAAAACCGGACTGACGGCCCCGTTCAGAATCTATGAAATCGCCCAAATCGAGACGCAATCAGATTCGCTGCTCAGTTTTTATAAAAATTTTGCCCAATATAAAGCCCTTTCTTTTATGCTCGGCCATTATATCTGCACCATTGCCTATCCGCTGAAAACAGAATTAACTGTGGATCTCCATTCTCTCAAAGAAACCTTTCGTACCCTGGTTGAACTTTGAAGTTCGGCCAAAATATTTGACCCCGATTCATTCTCATGAAAAAGTAATTTTCATTTCATAAAGGGCATATTCCCTTTCCCCTACAGCCGTTTTACCCACCTGAAAAAATCCCGAACTCTCATATAAGGCGTGAAGCGGATAGCGATCCCATAACTTATATCATATACCGAACTTCCGGGAGGAGTCAATTTCTCTTCGTTGTGAAGGCAGCTAATTCTACTCTTTTTCATGCTTTTCTAATAAATTCAACCATTTTTCCCGAACGTTATCTTCTCCCTTGTAGTAATCCACCCTATCTTGACTTTGAAATATTTCCTGATAAGAACGGATATTTATTTTACCCGAGTCAGGATATTCACAAACATCAAAACCTATTTCCGTACGGATATCTAAATAGTTACAAGCTTGCTGTGTATGATTGTAAAGCTGATGGGAACCTTCAGGCCCGGTTTCAAAAAAAATAATATTCCCTTCTGATACTTCCAGCAATCCATTTGTGGTGCGGAGCATTGCCTTTCCTGATAAGATTACAAATATTTCTTCCGAATTGCGATGAAAATGATAGGGACATGAATATTTATCAGGATCAAGGGAACGTACATCAAATTGCAAATATTTTGATTGAACGAGTGCGGCTAAATTTTGGCTTGTATGTCCTATATATTCCGAAATGGGTGATGGTTCAAGTTCAAACAAAAGATTTTTGGAATTAAATATTTGTACCATTCAGATCCTCCTTT
>DNPQ01000378.1:0-3618 GCA_003501335.1 Bacillota bacterium | reverse complement strand
CACCGCTCTTTGATTCCATGACAATACCTCAATATCAATAATATCCGTTTTTAACCGATCCAGTAATTGATTGAAAGTAATTTTTCCGTATCCTTGTCTTCTTACATCCCTGCAAATAAAGAATTGCCGTAAATATAACGGTTCTTGCGCATGATTAACCAAAGCATAACCAATGGTTTTTGAATCGTCTTCAAATAGATAGGCTTTATACTCGGAATGGAGAAACTCTTTCATTCTCTCGCGAAGCTGTTCAATATTCATTTTGTTATCATGTTTTTCATCTTCAATCAATTGTTGATTGAAAACCGCCAATAAATCCAGATCTTCATCCGAAGCAATCCTTATTTTAAATTCTTCCACAAAAGCGACTCCTTTGTTTTTTTAACGATAACCCACAGGATATTTGCAAAACAACTACCATTTATCAAAATGCATTCTATCCTCTATATTGATAGGATGTTGTTGCAGCTTTCGGACTTCTTCTTCAGGGTATCCCAAAGCCAGATAGCATGGAACCTCATAATCACTCGGTATCTTTAATACATTTTTCAGATGGAGGGAATCTTCGCCGGAAGGAATTCTGGTTACCCCGTAGATCCCTTCAGCCGCCGCAGCTAATAAGATATTTTCAATACAGCACCATATGGAGGCCAATCCGTTGAGAGAAGATAAGTTTTCCGGTTTTAACAAAGAATGTTTTTGACGAAAACAAGGTATTATTAAACATCCGGAGTTTAAAAGCATCTGATATTGTTTGGAAATTGCCTCAAGATACATTTCCCGCTGGTAAGTATCAACGAGTCCCCAGGCATCAACCAAATCCAATGCATTCTCTGATGTTCTGTTTTGGCCCACAGATCCAATGAGGTTGATTTTGGAAGCTTGATCCTGCAAAATAATAAAATCCCAATAGCGCATATGGTCATTGGTAGGCGCTTGCAGCCCCGCATTTAAAATCTTTTTTAAGGTCTCCATTTCAATTTTCTTGGTCTGAAAAACCCGAACCGTTCTCCGCAAGTAAATCGCTTCATAAATATCCAATGAAATTCTCCTCCAGTAATTCAGTTCTATCCGTGAATAAGAATTTTCGAACTCAATTGATAGTAATAAATTAGTTAGGGAATTAATTCATACTATTATGAAATATTAATATAATTTATTATATGCGAACATATATTCGGTGTCAATCATCGTTTTGGGCAAAAATAAAAAGGGGTATTCATCCCCTTTTAAACTGATAGCCGTATCTCCAAAAAAATTACTCCACCACCAAAGTTGTTTTTAAAAGATCCTGATCCCTGGAGCTTGAACCGGCCATGATGGTGAATTCCCCCGGTTCCACGATATACTCTTCTTCCGGGGTCACAATGTACAGGTCGGAAATAGCCAACGGGAGTTCAACCGTTTGAGTTTCGCCCTTGGCAATCGCAACTTTTTTAAATCCCTTCAATTGCTTGACCGGAGTGACCACCGAGCTCACCCTATCCTGCACATAAAGCTGAACCGTCTCCATTCCGTCCACCGCTCCGGTATTGGTTACGTCAACCTGCACCCGGATTTTATCTCCATCACTGCAACGGCTCTGGGACAGTTTCAAATTGGAATATGCAAAACTGGTATAGGTTAATCCGTAACCAAAACTATATAGGGGCGACTCCGGCATATCCATATATTTTCCGGGGGTATGCCAACCGGGAAGCTGGTTGTAGTAAACCGGCAGTTGTCCTGAATGATAAGGAAAAGAGATGCTGAGTTTGCCGCTGGGGCTGGCCTCTCCAAATAAAATTTCAGCGGCGGCCAGTCCTCCCATGGCCCCGGAATTGAATGTTTCCAGGATCGCGTCGGCCCCTTCCGCCACCTCCGGTATAGCCAACGGTTTGCCGTTCACTAACACGACAATCAGCGGCTTCCCTAACTCTTTAAGGCGCTTGATCAGCAAGGGCTGAGCGCCGGAAAGACTTAAGTCGGCCCGATCCTTGATCTCACCGTTTTGGGCCAGGCAGTCACCGATGACCGCGATAATCCTATCCGCCTTTGCTGCTAAAGCGACGGCGGCATCGATATTCTGAATACTGGAGTCCATGACATCACAGCCCTTATCATATAAAACCTCGATTCCCCGCTTTTCAGCCAGCTGTTTGACTCCGGTCAGCATGGTATAATAGGAGGCCAGGGGTACTGCCGTTGGATTGGGATCGGGATGGGAGAAGAAAGTCCAATCTCCAAACTGGGCCTGAATGTCGTCGGCATTGGGGCCAATGACCGCTATTTTCTGCAAATCCTTTCCCATCGGGAGAGTATGGTGTTCATTCTTTAACAGGACCATGGATTCCCGGGTAATCTGCAGGTTTTTATCCTGGTGTTCGGGGCAGTTCAAAACAGTCTTACTTACAGTAACCTGAGTCCGGCGTTTTTGATCAAAAAGGCCCAGTTCAAACTTGACGGTTAAGATGCGCTTCACCGATTCATCGATGGTGCTTTCCGGAACAACGCCTTCCTTGACCAGCTGGACCGCTGCGTCATAGAAGGCATTGGTATTCATGATCATATCATTTCCGGCCAGAATGGCCTTCCGGGCGGCATCCTTCATATCTGCAGCGACATGCTGATAAGTAATCAGGCTGCCGACATTGTTCCAATCGGTCACCACAAAACCCTTAAATCCGATTTCATCTTTTAAGATTCCCCGAAGTATTTTGGAATTAGCGGACATCGGCGTCCCGTCGATGGACTGATATCCGGCCATAAACGTGGCGCATCCGGCCTCCACAGCCTTTTGAAAGGGTGGTAGAAAGATCGCGCGGATACTCCGGATAGAGACTTCCGAATCATAAGAATCCCTGCCCCCAGTGCTTTCACCATAAGACAAAAAATGTTTGGCGCAGGCCAAAATGCTGTCGGGGTCGGATAAAGACTTTCCTTGATAACCTTTAATAATGGCTGAAGCCAGCACTCCGATTAAGTAAGGATCTTCCCCGAAGGTTTCGTCGATCCGGCCCCATCTCAAATCCCGGCCGATACACAAAAGCGGGGAAAATGTCCAGTGGAGGCCATCGGCTGTTACCTCTTTGGCTGTTATCCGCCCGGCCTCTTCTACCAATGCTTCATTCCAGCTGCATGCCATGGCAAGCTGGGAAGGAAATACGGTGGCGCGAGTATTGAGAGCGTGGCCGTGAATAGCGTCAATCCCGAATAAAATCGGAATCCCGAGCAGGGTTGACTCGCTCAACTCTTGCAGATGCCTGGCGTTATCACCGAGTACATGCAAAAAAGATCCGGCGAATTTCCCGGTAACCCATTCCTCCGCCTCGGTTGGGGTTACCTGGTTATAGCTAACCTGAAGCATCTGGCCGATCTTTTCTTCAATCGTCATTCTGAAAAGCAAGTCACTGACTCTTTTGGCAACGGGTAGTGAAGAATTTTGGTAATCAAGTATTGTCATGAATATTTCATCCTTTTCGGAAAATTTCAAATCTGATTATTATCATAACATATAAATGATCTGGATTTAAAGTGTGATTATCCCAAGATTTGAGCGGCAGATGATCTTAAACTGAAGGATATTATTAAAAAAACAAAAAGGGGTTCAAAGAGAGGCTGCTGAAAAAGTCCTTTTAA
>DNPQ01000530.1 GCA_003501335.1 Bacillota bacterium | reverse complement strand
CTTACAGTTACTTCCAAAATAGCCGCTACAACCAGCATCATAACAATCAAAACCGCATAATAACGTAAGTCCTTAAAAAACTCCTTAAATAAAGGAGGAATGCTCTTCTCTTTATTTTCATAATACAAAAGCCGCAGTGGAATTGAACCAAAACGAATACCAAGAGCAGTAGCTATAATGAAAGCCGGCATTTCAAAAATTCCATGCGGTAGCAGGGACAAATAAAACCAAATAGGTGCTACACCATTTTGGGTTCCAACCAACTTCTGAAATATGCCTAAGACAATTCCGTTTCCCAATAAGATGAATATTGAAGGAATAAAGAGTATAATTCCCAAAGCAATGGTCCAAAAGGACGCTAAAATATTATTGACCCAAATAATTGCGATTTTCCCGATCAATGGGGCATGAATAAACCAGGACTGCATTCTTGCAAATTTTTGAATTATAAGCTGGGTAACCGTAGAAATCATCGGATTTTGTTTCGGTAAACTCAGGCCAATGCCAATACCTAGGATCAAAAACCATGAAGTCCATAGAAAAAAACGCCAATCTCTTTTAAACAGCCGGATTAATTCTTTTTGAAAACTTTTCAATTTAAACAATGTCAAACTAAAATAACCTCCCCAAATAAAAAAGAAACCCTCTTCCCTTCAGGGGCGAGAGTTTCCCGCGGTTCCACCCTGTTTGATAACACCATAACGAAGTTATGATGCATCCTCTTTACAATTATCGGCTCCAAAGCGCCTGCCCATAATTTAAACCGACCGGATTGCACCTAGCCCCGGCTCTCTAACGGCCCAAAGAACGGTTCTCTCTTTTTCATCGCCAAATATTTAAGTTCACTACGAATATAACAAATGCTTTCCTTCCTGTCAAGGCTTGCCGAGGATTTGATTTCAACCGAAAAAGTCTCATTATCTTAAAAGCCGTAGATTGCCAGTAAGTTTATTGATCTTCTCTTCCGGTCCATACAAACAGACTCCTAAAAAATCAAGCTCATCTTTACTGGTGGCAGCAAGGGCGATGGTATAATCTTCGTAACACTTCGAACGTTGAGCCACAGTGTTAAAATCAATCATTGTAATTTCATCAAACTTTTCCCGAGCCAAATTTTCATAGAGATCTTTTAATTGCTCACGGCTTGTTCCCAATACCGGTATATTAACTTTGGTAATTCCGGCATGTATGATACCTTCCTCATCTTGAATATCCGGCCCAATTAAATCGGGAACCCGCTCTCCCAGACTCAGCCCCAAAACGGCTGTAGTATTTGCAATCAGTCCCAATGGTAATTCTTGATTGATAATCATCACCAACTTCATAGAAAACGCCCTCCAATTTTTTTACTCAAGAATATCGAATGAAGGCATATTTTCCTAGTAAAAAATTGCTCGGGCTGATTGTCAGTGATTCAAAAAACTTTTGGAGGATGGGATGCGAAAAAAGATAATTATTTACTTCTAACTGGTATTTTCCTTGCACTATGGTATTCTTTAGAGATTTTACCGATTCCAAAACCTCGTTCTGTAATATAGACCCCGCTAAATATCAACATTCCTCCTAAAATCATGAAACCATTTACTTTTTCTCCCAAAATAAAGTCTGAAGTGATCATGGTAACCAGGGGCACCAAATAGATATAATTCCCCGATCTCACAACTCCAATTCTTTTTACCGACTGATTCCACATCACATAACACAATGCAGAAGCAATAAGGCCTAAAAAGAAAATGTTAAAAACAATCGGCAATCCCAGATGATGGCTTACCCTGAGATCGGCCTTAAACCAAAAAAGCCATGGCACAGTGGTCAATAAACCATAAAAAAAGGTTTTGCGGACGACATAGACCGGATGCCAGTCCGGATCAATTTTCTTTAATAACACAGAATAAACCGCCCAAAGCAAAGCCGCAAAAATAGCCAGCATGTCCCCGATGGGATTTAACTTCAATACCAATTTTCCATTAAAAACAACCAAAAATATCCCCACAATGGCTACCAAAAAACCACCGATCAGCCCGCGGCTCATTTTTTCATCACGGACAGTAAAGTGCGCGATAATCGCTGTCAAAATGGGAGCAGCAGAAATCAATAAACTGACATTGGAAGCCAGCGAAAATTGTAAGGCGATGTTTTCAAAAAGAAAATAGAAGCTAACTCCGGTGACACCTAAACTTAAAAAAAGCAATTCTTCGCGGATATTGATGCTTTTTTGGATTTTGGGGTAAATGAGGAATAAAACGATATAAGCAATGACAAACCGATAAAATAATATTTCTACCGGTAACAATTCTCTTAAAAGAATTTTAGTGGAAATAAAAGTAACGCCCCAAATGAATACGGTAACCAAAGCCAGTAAATGTCCGGCTAAATTTTGATTTTTCATAACCTACAAAGCTCCTCCGTTGTTAATCGCAATAAACCCATTATCGCTCTTTTGAACGGAAAGAGCTAGTAAAAAATTGAGTTTGACTAATGCCCCAAACGATACTCCAGCGGTGTGGTCCCCAGATATTGTTTAAAGGCCTTTACAAAATGGCTCTGATCAAAAAATCCGGCATCCTGCGCTATCGCCATGATCGATTCATCCCGCTGCTTTTGCAGTTGTTGCTTGGCGAAATTGATCCGCAGCATGGTTTGAAAGGCATGAGGTGTTGTTTGATAAGCTGTTTTGAAGCAATGGACTACATGAAACTTGTTTAAACCGGCAATATCGGCCAAATCATCAAGATTAAACTTCTCCCAAAAATGATCCTGGATATAATCCCGCACTTTTTGCATTGATTGGGGGTTTACCGGCGAAAGATTAGGCTTTTGTTGAAAACAGCTTTCAAAATCAAAAAAGGATTGCAACTCCGTGATCAGTTGTGTCTCCTTTTGGATTTCGGGCAGATTTTCCTGAAGCAGCCGAAATAATCGTAGCATCTGCCAAAACTCCTTTCTCAAAAGGGGCTTCACGGATATATATAAATTGACGGGTTTTGTATCCAGCAAGGAATCAACCCAATCCGCTTTTAAATATAACATTTGAAATTGCCAATGTTTCAAATCTCTTGGGTTACATTGATGAATCGTCCCCGGCGGTATCATAATCACCGAGCCTTGTTCAACCAAAAAATCTTGAGCGGTACTCCTCACTAAACTAGCGCCCTGCATCACAACACCCAGTGAAAATTCTTCATGAACGTGCCGCCTGGAGGCATGAATCCCTGACTTACAGCTCTTAATTTCAAAAAAAGGTACATTGGGATCGCGATAATACTTGATGCCGGACATGGATTTTTCCTCCATCATTGTTGAACCCATTGTATGACTTTTGACTCTGGTTGTCAAAATGACTACCCCTGAAAAGTTTCTTATCAAGAATGATAAGGCAATTTTTTGCAAGACCATTAAGTGGGATCCGCGTTATAATACTAATAAATCCGACATTGAAAATACTGTTATTAAAAATACATCAATATCACTGGAGCGTCCCCCAATGTTAACCAAAGAATGGAATCAATACGGATATAATCCCCAACTGGATCTGGAATTTTACAGGGCCGTCTGTATTCAACATGGTTTTCCCCTCCATATGCATGACTATTATGTGATCTGTTTTATCGAACAAGGTCTGCAATCGTTTTCCCATCATCGAATAAAACATTTGACGCCCCCCGGCGGACTGATCGTACTAAATCCAGGAGATGATCATACCGGAGAACCAGCCGATAACAAAGGATTTGAATACCGGGCTTTATATCCCACTCCTAGGCACATGGAAGAAGCAGTATTTGAAATGACCGGCGTGACGGGAAAATTGCCTATGTTTTCAAATGTCAGAATCGATGATCCGGAACTGGTTAAATCCTTTCGCGCTTTGCATTTATCGTTAAACCGTGAAACTGCCCCGATTGAGCGGGAATCATTATTGATAACAGCTTTGACACAGCTTATCATGAGGTACTCCGAAATTTATGCGCCATCTATAACCGTTAAAAAAGACCATCATGCAGTTCAGCAGGCATGCCGTTATATGCATGATCATGCCGCAGAGGGGTTAACTTTAACCGAAATCGCGAAGCAAGTCGGTTTGAGCCGTTTTTACTTCCTAAGAGTTTTTCGTGATGAAATCGGTATGCCTCCCCATGCTTATCTGGAAAGCGTGCGGATTAACAAATCCAAACAGCTTTTAGAAACCGGATTACCCTTAAATCAAATTGCCATAGAAACGGGATTTAGTGACCAAAGTCACTTTACCAATTGTTTCAAACGTCAGCTTGGTGTAACACCAGGCCAATATCTGCTGGAGATCAAAAACAGATATAAGTTCTTTCTTGTCCTATAAAATATCGAGTATTAAAATTCCGGAGGTCCCCATGAATAAAATGTTACTATCGCACAATCACTTCAAAATGCAACAGGTCATCGAAAACTATTCACATTTGGCTGCAGTCATTGGAGCGGTCCTTTTATGGAGTATCTCATTTGTAGCAACCAAAATTGCTTTCACGGCATTCCCACCGTTAACTTTAGGCGCGCTCCGCTTTATCTTGGCTGCCTTGCTGCTTGGCATAGTTCTCCTTTTAAAGCAGGGGTTAGCTTGGCCTTCACCCGGTGACCTCGGTCGTTTGATAGTAAGTGGCTTGTTGGGAATCACTATTTATTTTGCCATGGAAAATCTCGGTGTGAAACTAGCTACAGCTGCCGATGCGGCCCTGATTGTAGCCTCCTATCCGGCCATTACCATGTTGCTGGAACTGCTGATTTACAGGATTGCTATTTCTAAAGTGCGTTTTTTAGGGGTTTTATTGGCAATCGCCGGAGTATCTTTGATAGTCCGCGAAAGTTCGCATATTGGGGGCAGTCATCGTTATATCGGGGATATCATTTTAATAGCAACCGGCATCATCTGGTCGTTTTATAATTTTGTTACCCGGAAAGTCGTCAATAAATACCCTACGATTTTAATTACTTTTTATCAAACGCTTACCGGGGCAGTCGCGTTTTTACCGCTGGCATGGATTGAACGGAGTCAGTGGCATAAGCCTTCTTGGAATTCATTATTGGCCTTATTCTATCTGGGATTATTTTGTTCTGTCATTGCCTTCTTATTATATGCTTATGGTCTCAAGAGATTGGCTTCAAGTTCTGCAGTGTCTTTAATGAACCTGGTACCTATTTTTGGGGTGATCTTTGCCATATGTTTTCTTCATGAACCGTTAAGCGGATTTCAATTTTTAGGCGGAATGATTGTGATTGCCGGAATTGCGTTTAGCGTCCGTCAGGAAAGTAAAAAGTGCATCAAAAATTAATACTATCCTCTAAATAAGCTCAAAACAAGTGAAATTGATTTGATAATGAAGCTAGACCGGGTTAATTTGATTTTGCAGCCATATCGGATTATGTCCAGGTCCCTCCGATACCTGCCGCCCGATGCTGGTAATTCTCCCGGCGATACAACCCCGGCATTCGGCTGCTTCCTCACCCAGGCATATTTTGCCGGGATAGATTTGATAGTCAGCCCGGTGAATCCGGGGCGTTAAATTAGGCATCACCACATTGGCTCCGGCTTTGAGGGCTGACTCCCTTCCCTGCGGCGAAATGCTTCCTAAGGCAGTCGTTGCCGGTATCAGGGAAAAAGGAAGGAAAATCCGGATCAAAGCCACCATGACGCAAGTTTGTTCCAATGTGCCTCCCGGGCAAGAGCCAAGCGGCGTTCCCGGATGAGGTATAAAAGGACCGATCCCCACCATTTCCGCCTGAAGTTCCCGGGCGAGTTCCACATCAGCCAACAATGTTTCAGCCGTCTGGCCGGGCAGTCCGACCATAAATCCGGTACCCAGCTGATAATCTAAGCTTTTTAAAGTCTTAAGCAAAGAAACTCTTTTCTCCAGCGTCTGTCCAGGATCTAACTTTGCATACAGATCCGGGTCGGAAGTCTCATGACGCATCAAATAACGTTCAGCCCCGGCATTACGCCACAGTTCATATTCCCGAGGTTCCCGTTCCCCAACGCTTAACGTAACCACCAGGCCAATTTTTTTAATTTCCCGGATAATATCAGCCAATATTTCCCCGGTAAATGTCAGGTCTTCACCGGACTGAAGCACGACTGTTTTATATCCTAGTATGGCGCCTTGTTCAGCAGCAGCAATAATCTCCTGCGGCGTCATCCGGTAACGATTGACCTGCCGGTTATCCCTGCGAAGGCCGCAATATAAACAGTTATTCCGGCAGTAATTGGAGAATTCGATGAGTCCCCGGAGATGTACCTCGGGACCTACATGTTCCGCCCTAAGCATATCCGCTTTTGCCATAACTTGCTCAGCCAGCGGCCCCGACGGATTGGCAATAATCTCCAAAAGAAGATCACGCTCCAGAGGCACTTCAGAATTTAAAACTTCTCTTTCATTGGCATTGGACTGATTGGCTCGCTGTTTCATCGCTACCCCCACTTACGATTGTTTCGCCATCGTGGCCTTGGCATTTACACCATGGATATTGCCGAGTTTTCCAGTAAGCGTGTTAATCTCATCTTCAGTACCTTCCACAATCAAGGACAAGACCCCCATGTTGCGTTCATGATTGGGGATACCCATCCGTCCGGTTATGAGCCCGCCAAATTCGCTAATCAAGCTATTGACCCTACCTTGAATTTCTTTGGGGTTTTCCAAAATGATGGCGATAACCCCAATACGCTTTTCTAAAGGCAAAATAATCCCTCCATCTTACACTGACCGACTTAGTCATAGATTGCCGCCAGAAACGCGGCGGCATCGAAAATCTCTTTGATTTCAATACTCACGAAACAGTTCCCGAACTTCCGGAAAAGGCTCCAAAGCCCGGGGGAAAATTCCCTGTAAATAAGCAATCAGCACCCCATAATTGACAATAGAGACCGATTGGGCCTTGGCCAAGGATAGTCGATGCATCATTTCACGGCGATTGAGCATACATCCGCCGCAATGAACCATCAATTGATAGCGGCTTAAATCTTCCGGCAGGTGCTGCCCGCTGGACCAGGAGAAATTCAATTCTCCGCCGACAGTTTGCCGCAGCCAACGCGGAATTTTCACTGTCCCAATATCATCCGATTGCCGGTGATGGGTGCAACCTTCGGCTATCAAAATATGATCACCGGGTTTCAGATTCTCCACCGCTTGCGCCCCGCGGACCAAATCAGTCAAATTACCTTTTTGACGGGCAAACAGAATTGAAAATGAAGTTAGCGCTATCTCTTTTGGCGTATCGGCCGCCACTTTTAAAAACGCCTGGGAATCGGTAATCACAATTGCCGGCTTTTTTCCTAAATTCTCAAGGGTAACTTTTAACTCATACTCCTTGGTTACCACTGCCATGGCATCATGTTCCAAAATATCGCGGATCACTTGTTGCTGGGGGAGAATTAGCCGCCCCTTGGGGGCGGCTTTGTCAATCGGTATCACCAACACTGCAAAATCACCGGGTTTTATCAAATCCCCGACCAAAAAAGGTTCCTCTTCGATATTGCGAGCGCACTGGATTAGGGCTGACTTTAACTCATTGATACCCTTTCCGCGACTAGCCGATACTTCCACCAAATCCATTCCCAATTTTTCTTGCCAATCTGCTTTGTTCTCCGGGATAAGGGACTGTAAATCGGCTTTATTGACAACGACGAGGGCGGGAATCTTTTTTTGACGAATCTCTCCGGCTATCTTGATTTCAAATTCAGTCAATCCAATCTGGGCATCAATCACCAGCAGGGCTAAATCAGTCCGGTCTAAAACATCATAGCTGCGTTTAACTCGTAACTCACCCAAGACACCGGTATCATCCAAACCGGCTGTATCAATAAAAGTTACCGGTCCAAGGGGCAACATTTCCATGGCTTTAAAGACTGGATCGGTGGTAGTGCCCGGATTTTCAGAAACCAAGGCCGCCGATTGATCGGTCAAAGCATTCATTAAACTGGATTTACCGGCATTACGTCTGCCGAAAATACCAATCTGGATCCGCGAAGCACTGGGAGTGGAATTAAGATCGGGCATAGTGAACCTCCGTGATCAAAAAAATTTAATTTTGTCCTCCACCTTTACATTTCAAGCTACTTTTTCCCCGGAATCCCCGGTTTGGTCAATTGATAGGGATCCAAAATATTCTGCAGCTGCTCCCCGGTAAACAATCCAGACCGGATGGCTTCCTCCCGAATGGTATTTCCATGAAGTTTCGCTTGCTGCAACAGGGTGGTTGCTTTTTCATAACCAATATAAGGGGATAGAGCCGTTGCATAAACCATGCTTTTTTCCAAGATTGCCTTACAATGCTCGGCATTAACCGTAATACCGAAGATACAACGTTCTCTGAAGATTCCAACAGCCCGGCTTAGCATTTCCAATGAATTGAGCAAATTATCCGCAATCAAAGGCAGTGTCGCGTTTAACTCCAATTCGCCGGCCTGGGCTCCCAAGGTGATGGCCAGGTCATTAGCCATCACCTGATAAGCAATTTGACGGATCGCCTCGGGAATCACCGGATTGATTTTACCCGGCATAATCGAAGAACCTGCCTGAAGTTCAGGCAGGTTAATCTCTCCAAATCCCGCCAAAGGTCCTGAAGCCATTAACCGTAAATCATTAGCGATTTTGGCCAAATTGACCGCCGCGGTTTTCAACATTCCCGAGACTTCCACAAATACATCGTTATTTTGGGTCGGATCCATCGGATACTCGGAACGTGCCAGTCCAAGGTTTGTTATATCCCGCAATTTTTCAATCACCGAAAAAATATAACGTTTATCGGCATTCAAACCGGTCCCCACGGCCGTACCGCCCAAATTTACCTGACGCAACCGTTCTTCAACTTTATAAATCCGCCAGCGATCTCTGGCAATGGCCTGGGCATAAGCACCAAATTCCTGGCCCAGCATCACCGGCAGCGCATCCTGAAGCTCAGTGCGGCCCATTTTTATAACTCCGGAAAATTTCTCTTCTTTTTGCTGCAAAGCTGTCTGTAACCCGGCAAAGTTCTCACTCAACGGTTTCAACAAATAAATCGCAGCAATCCTTACGGCAGTCGGAAAAGCATCATTAGTCGACTGACTCAGATTGACATGATTCAGTGGATGGACTATCCGGTAATCGCCTTTTTGACCATGGAGCAGTTCAATGGCCCGGTTAGCGATGACTTCATTGGCATTCATATTGGCAGAAGTGCCGGCGCCACCCTGTAAAGCATCCACAATGAACTGTTCGTGAAATTTCCCTGCAATCAACTCATCACAGGCTGAAACAATCGCCCCGGCAATCGGCTCTTCCACTAACCCGACTTCACAATTGGCTAAAGCAGCGGCTTTTTTGACCATAGCCAGGGCTATCACCAGATGAGGGTGCATGCGCCGTCCGGTAATATGAAAATTTTCGGCGGCCCGTAAAGTATGGATGCCGTAATAACTATCAGCAGGGACTTGGCGCTCACCCAACAAATCATGTTCGATTCGGTAGCTCATCTTTCGTTCCTTTATTAAATATATTGATCCCGTTGTCCGGCTTCCAGGTTTTTCAAAGCTTGCTGCACAAATTCTTTGGTCTTTGCATCGGTGAGCTTCGGCAAATATTTTTCAATCGCCGCTTCACCGGCCTTC
>DNPQ01000173.1 GCA_003501335.1 Bacillota bacterium | reverse complement strand
AAGGCTTATCCTACGATCAGCAGTATTAAAAACCCCGCTTACGAACAAGGCAAACAAGCCGGGAAAATGATTATCGAAATTATCAACTCCGGTTCAAAAATTCCGGGAATCAATCTCAATACTGAATTCATTGTCCGGGGAAAATTCCTATAAACCTTTTCGGTTAAAAAATCGTATCCACCAGTGTACCTTCAATTTCAAATAGCCAATGAGGTTGACTATTTTTTGGGGAAACCAGCCTATTATATCCCAGAATACCTTAAATATCGGTATCAGAATATCGCTTAAAAAAATAAAATAGATAATTAAGCCCAATACAATTACGATCCATACAAATAAACGTAATTCAAGCCAGGTAGCCCAATAAATAAAAGGAATAATTATAACTGCAGCCAAAATCCAAAATATAATATCTCCTATGAAATCAACCACTCGATTAATTTGGATCCGGCTCCGAAAAACCCGGTAAAGATCAAAAAATGCTCCCCATATTATTCCTGTAAAAAGAAGCAACAAAAAAGTATTCAATTGTAAATGAACAAATTCCATTCTTTGTTTCCCCCCTTAAAATATATGGTAGGGGGAGGCTTTTTTATACCACTATTTATACTTGATTATGGCAACTCATAAACAATCTCTTTTAACTAATTATATTCAGCCTAAGAAAAATAGGTTATAAGAGCCACGTTTTACTCATTTTCCAAACAGTCGGGACCGAGCCCACCAAAATAAAATCAACCAGCATAAAAAAGTTACTCCAAATAATAACTTTAAACCTTTCTGTAAATAAAGCGATATCTGAAGTTCGTGGTCAATAGCTTGTCTACGCATAGTTTGCCATAACGCAAGCGTATTTTGCACATAACCCCTAGTTTCTTTAAACTTAGGTTCATTTCCCGGCCTTACATTCGAAATTCCCGCATTATATGCTTCCAGCGCCAAATCAACCCGTCCCTGATAATGGCGAAGCAGATCTCTCAAATACTTAACACCTACATCAATATTGGCTTCCGGAGAAAAAATATCATTATCATTACTGCTTTCATCCAAACGGTTGTGATACTGTTGCCAAACCTGCGGCATGATTTGCATCAGCCCTTTGGCTCCCTGAGGAGAAACTGCCCGTGGCGAAAAATTACTCTCTGATTTGATAATCGCATAAACTAGATTCGGATCGATATTGTTGGCCAAAGCGTTTCGGTTGATAATTCTTATAATGGGTTGTAAGTCGCCAGCTAAATCTTCTTGATTTTCCGTTACCGCAGTCATCATTTTCATCGTTTTAACAAGCGGACCTTCAGTAACCAAGATTCCGGTTCCTGTGAGACCTAAGGCCACCGTAAGAAATAAAAAAAATGAAAAAATCCAGGTTCCGTCTAAAGTTTCCTTCCGGCGGAATGAATCCACAAAAATAATAATTGGACTAAGTAAGAATTTAAAGGTGGTAATAATTATCCGCTGTAAAAGCTCCGGAAATGTGCGTGAACGAGCCCGTCTCCTTCTGGCTGTAGCTGTACTGGCTAAAGGCATTTGACACCTCGAATCAAAATTGGTTTCGATAAACTAAATTGGAATAAAAGCCAAGAATACTTTTCCAAGTTTCGTAAATCTACCCATTCATGATTTATTTCGGTGTCAAAACGGAATTATCCTGCCATAAAATCCTGATATCGAAAGCCCAGTATTATTTGATCAGACGGCTTAAAAAACTTTTACCCTTCTTGAGCGCATCTTCGTCCGTATACACTAAAGAGCATATATTGCCATCAACTATGACTTTCCCCTGATCTAAACTTAATTGCTGAATATGCAAAGTTTCCCCTTTGACTTCTAAGACTCCTGAATTGGTCTCCAAAATAACTTGATCTTGATCGTAGCTTTCCAGATTGCTGACTCCCTCAACAACCAACTGTCCACGATTGGTTAAGGTCAATTGATGAACTAATTCATTGATTTTTTTCTTTTCTTCCACTTTTTCACTCCTCCAAGCGCTTTCAAAATAAAATATTCGAAAGTGAAGAAAGATAGACCAATACAATAAAGTTCATCCCATCAAAAGTGCTGTCTATTTTAGTCCTTGCAGAATCTTACCAAATTTTTACCAGATGGGTCTTAGGGTAATAATGTTTGACAATTGTCTTAGGAGATTTATTTTGCTTGGCCAAAGCATAGGTACCCCATTGGCATAAACCAACACCATGTCCAAATCCTTTGCCCTCTAACGTTAAAAGGTCCCCTTTAGTTTCTACCTTATCAAGTAACCATATCGAGCGCATTTTTTCGGGGCCAATATTAATTCGAAAGTCACCACCGGCAACTTCTGCATTTCCTTGATCACCGATAAATTTCAATACTGTAGCACGTTTGGTTCGACTCCGTTTGATGATTTTCATCGACTGAATATGGCCGATGCTTTTGAGATTCATCTTCTTTAAAGCATTATTGATTTCTTCACCCGTAAACGATGCCTTCCAAAAAAGTTCTGTTTTCGGGATATATTTTTCCTCCGGGCACTTGACAGACCGAATATAAGGCGGTTCTGTCTCTTTATAGGCTAGTCCTTCGCGGGCATAATCGGTTCTCCCACCACAGCTGGCCGAATACCAACCTTTAATATAATGATTTTTATATATTAAAACCTGGCCTCGGGTCATGCTGACAGCCTTCCGAATAGCCGGTGTAATATTAACGCCATTATATGCTTGGGCTTCTTTTTCATCCGTCGAAATATCTGTGCCGTGAATAGAACGCGTGCCGCCTCGAGCCAAAAACTCCATTGTGAAAGTACGGGCAATTATTGCCTGAGCAGCATAGGCATTTAACGGCCAGCCGGGCTTCATTTCGCCGGCAACCACTCCGCTTAAATAGTTCTCAATATCCATTTGCTTTTTAGCCCCAGTATCTTTCATGAAAACCGTTATTTTAGGCGGTGCCCCAAAATGAGTTAGCGTATTTTTAAATAAAGTGCCTTCTTTTCCCGGACAACCTGAAATTAAAAAAAGGCTGCTAAGAAAAAGAAATGCCAGCCCAGGAATGCTCCGAATCATCGCTTCACCTTCCAATCGATTCGCTTCTCAAAGCTAGCATCTTTCATTTTAATCTTTTTTATTCCTATTTGCTAAAGGGATTTTGCCTGCTCCCACAGGTGTTCCATTTCCTCCAAAGTCATTTCCTTTAAACTCTTTCCGGCTTTAGAAGCTTCTTGCTCCATATAATGAAAACGCTCGGTAAATTTCTGAGACGTACCCCGCAAAGCAATCTCCGGATTAATATCCAAGAAACGGCCTACGTTAACCAATGAAAATAATATATCGCCAAATTCATCACTTAGTCTTTCTTTCATCAAATCATTTCCCTGAATGATTGTTTGAGAACCTAGAACCTCCTCAAATTCTGCAAATTCCTCTTTCGTCTTACTCAGGGGGCCTTCCAAATCCCCCCAGTCAAAGCCAACCTTACCAGCCTTATGCTGCAATTTTTCAGCATACATTAATGCCGGCAGATCTTTCGGAATACCATCAATGACCGAAGGCCTTTCTCCCGACTTCTCGGTTTGTTTGATTTTATCCCAATTATTCAATACATCATTGGTACTATTCACTTGGGTCGTCCCAAAAACATGAGGATGTCTGCGAATTAATTTCTCGCAAATACCTTCTATTACATCATCCATAGTAAATTTCTTTTCTTCTGTGGCTAGTTGGGCCAAGAATACAACCTGTAACAGTAGATCACCCAATTCCTCTTGAAGCTTGTCCGTTTTGCCGGAATCAATTGCTTCCAAAACCTCATAAGTTTCTTCAATCACATATGGTTTAAGCGATAAATAAGTTTGTTCTTGATCCCAGGGACATTTTTCCCGTAAAACGGACATGATTGCTACCAATTGCTTTAAATCCTTACCCGCTTGGGGTAATGTTTCCGTAGCCATGTTTGGTACTCCTTTTTGCAAAATATTTTTTTACCATTTCGAGATCTCGGGAATTGATTCCTCCCGTCAACCATAATATTGCAATATAGAATAAGGTACCCCCAAAACCGATTTCCAAAAGCTCCAAAATATATTGATGCCGAAGCCAACGCTGTGCCAAAAGGCTGAAACAAAAAAGCAATAACCCACTGAATATAGCTGCTGGTAAACCGGCAAACTTAACATGGGTCAATTTTCGGACTATGGTTAAATTCAGCATTGCTGTAAAACCCGCCCCGCAAACTGTTCCCATAGCGGCTCCGGCTAAATTGAGTCCGGGCAGACTGATCATGCTTAGGGTGACAAAAATTTTTAAAATAGCTCCCGCTAAAAAATTTATTAACGGTATCTTGGGTTTTCCCAATCCCTGTAATATTCCTGCCGTCACCTGTTCTAGGCCTAAAAAGACAACCGCTGGCGCCAACCATGATAAAATTTCGATTCCCGGAGTATTATAAATTATTCGATAAACTGTTTGCCCAAATATATATAAAAAAACACTCACTGGAACAAGATAAAAAAATGCTAAACGCAGTCCTGCTTCAATCTTAAACGCCCGTTCCATGCTTGCTTTTTTAATGTTGCTGGAAGCCACTGCCGGGACCAAATTGCTAGCAATCGCTGATGTAACAACCATCGGCAGATACATAACGGCCCAGCAATTTCCCAATATACCCAGCATCGATGTAGCCTGCCCTACCGTATAACCGATACTTTGGAGTTTGGCCGGAACAATTAAGGAATCAATGGTCTGTAAAAGCGGCATCAAAATAACTGCCACTGATATCGGCAACGCAAAACGGATCAACCGTTTCATTATCTCAACAAGACTTTCAGTATTCTCAATTCTTTGCTTTATATCCGATCTTTTTTTCCTTTGCCGAAAATGACGCATCATTAAAAATACCAATCCCGCCCCCCCTCCGGCGGTGGCTCCAAAAGCTGCTCCGGCAGCCGCATATTCAATACCACTCTTTAGTAAAAGGCAGACCAAAATCAAAGCAACTGCAACTCTTACAAATTGTTCAATAATTTGTGAAATAGCACTGGGAGTCATAATTTGTTGGCCTTGAAAAAACCCCCGGTACGCTGCCATTAGACTCATTAAAAATATAGCCGGTGCTAATGCCTGCATCGCATAAACAGCTCTTGAATCAACCACTACTTTCCCGGCAAACCAAGGTGCGGCCCAAAACATAAAAATTGTCCCACCCAAGCCCATAATAGTCAATAAAATCAGAGCCGCCTTAAAAGTCTTTCCGATCCCATTCTGATTACCCTTGGCGGATTGTTCAGCGATGATTTTAGAAATCGCGATGGGTATCCCGGCCGTTGAAAGAGATAAAAAAATTAAATAAATTGGATACGCCATTTGATAAAGGCCAATGCCTTCAGTGCCAATCAAACGAGACAAAGGAATCCGATAGGCTGCTCCAAGCAATTTAACGATAATACCAGCACCAGTCAGTAATGCCGTTCCTTTCAAAATAGAATCCTTCGTTTCCATCCATCACGGACCCTTTCCGATAAATAAACCACCAGATAATGTTATGTTGACTATTTTAAAATTATGCTTCAGAGGAGCACTTTTATATCAAATAAAAAAGATATACAATATAGCTACAGCTCTTATCTTGTATATCTTCTC
>DNPQ01000525.1:647-4819 GCA_003501335.1 Bacillota bacterium | reverse complement strand
GATATGAATTTAGGGGCGCTGCTAGACTTGGGTGTGGATAAAACATATTTAATCCAAGAGCTTTCAAAGCTTCATGTGGATGCAGAGTATGAAATCAAGATCACCAAAGCAATGAAAATGGGGATTTCCGGAACCAAAGTGGATGTTATTTTAAATAACCAAGATCACGATGAGGCCGAGCCGGAACAGCACGGTCATGACGAGCATGATCATAGCGGCCATGATCTCCATGACCATCATCATGAACTGCAGCTTGAGTTGCACCATGAACACCAGCATCGCAATTTACAGGATATCGAAAAAATCATCAATGGCAGCAGTTTGAATGATACGGTTAAGAAAATGAGCTTGGATATGTTTTTAAGGATTGCCCGGGCTGAAGCGAAGATTCATGGTAAGTCCCTTGAAGAAGTACATTTTCATGAGGTGGGAGCTACCGATTCGATTGTGGATATTGTTGGGGCGGCAATCGCTTTAGATTATCTGCAGGTTGATAAAATTATGGCTTCAACCGTTCAAGTGGGCGGCGGATTTGTCAAGTGTGCGCACGGCTTGTTGCCTGTGCCCGCACCCGCCACGCTGGAAATTTTAAAAGATATCCCTATGAAGGCGGGTTTGGTAGCTTTTGAAACCACTACACCCACCGGGGCGGCGATTTTGGCGGCTAACGTCGCAAAATTCATCGATCAGATGGAGCTTTCCGTAACTAAAATCGGCTATGGCATCGGCAACCGGGATTTGGATGTTCCCAATGTTTTGCGGGTGTATTTGGGAACGGCGGCGGAGGATAGCACCGAGATGGATGAGCAATATATCCTGGAGACGAATATCGATGATATGAACCCCGAACTCTATAGTTATGTTGAGGAACGGCTTTTTGAAATGGGGGCCCTTGATGTATTTCGGACTCCGATTATTATGAAAAAAGGCCGGTCTGCCATTAAGCTAAGTATATTGGTGGATAAAAATCGGGAGAAAGAAGTGCAAGGCGTGATATTCCGTGAAACCACTTCCATTGGAATTCGTAAATACCGGGTCGAAAAAATTATGCTGCAGCGGGAATTTGTTACACTGCAAACCCAGTATGGCCCGATCAGGATTAAAGAATCCTATTATGAAGGAACAATGGTAAAATACAAAGCTGAATATGAAGACTGCAAAAAGGCGGCTCAGGAATATCAGGTTCCCATTGGCCAAGTTTACCGGACAGTGGATCAAGCCATGGAGAAACAGTTCATTTCAGACCATAATTATGAAACGGAGAAAATTTAAACAAAAATCATGAGTGAATTTTACTCAATACCCAAATGGATTGCTTGGTGTAAAAATAGACTTCATACATTGTATCAGCCAACTTTAAATCGAAGTAAAACTTCATAAATTGCCCTTCTGGGACGTTCCGAGTCGCGATAACTTCAAAGCCGCGGTGCTTTTGGCCTTGCCAAGAAAATAATAGCGGCAGGATCGTACCATCTAACTGAAATGCTGCAAGCATTCCAATTTTTTCATTAATTACTTTAATCATTATGTCCACCCCCAATTGCAGTTAATACTATATCATAGAGAAAGGTAAACCGCAAACAATATCCTGGATTTCCGATGTTATTTCTCCCGGGAAGGAGAAGACTCAAAATCAATTATTTTTATCCGGGCAGTTTACTGTTTGAATATTTGCGGATTTTAATCCATATCTTTGGTATAGGAGGATTGAAAAATGGCCCAAATAGTTGTTCTGAATGGTAGCCCGCATGAACACGGCAGTACTGCCGCGTTGGTCGGTGAGATCCTGAAAGGGATTGATCAACAAGGGATTAAAGTTAACTCGTACTATCTAAACGGTATGAATATTCATGGCTGTCAGGGTTGTAATGCTTGCAGGAGCAAGGGCCGTTGTGTTCAGCAAGATGACATGCAGCCAATTTACGATGATATTGCCGAGGCTGACGGGATTATTATGGCTACACCGGTATATATGTGGCAGGTGACGGCCCAGTTGAAACAGGCTATTGATCGCTTATTCCCTTTTTTAAAATTTGATTACTCCAGTTATCTCAAACCGGGTAAAAAGGTATTGCTTGCAGCTACTCAAGGCAGAGATGATACCGCACTGTTTCGTCCCTATTTTGAGCACGTGGGTAAAAATCTGGTGTTTCTGGGGTTTGGTGCTTACAAAATCTTCATCGCCGGAGAAACTCATCAGCCGGAAGATTTATACAGGCAGCCCCAAGTGATGGCTGAAGTTGGGCGGCTGGGTGAGTGGTTAACCAAGTAAGTCGGCTAAAGCAGTGTAAAAATTACAGTAACGAAATATCGTCGTGTTTGTTTTCGGTATGTCCTTGGCTTCCTTTCCCCCACTGTCGCATGGAAAATATCGATAATCCCTTAAAGATTTTTCCTTGATTCATTCAAGAGGGATATATCTGTTGAATATCGGCGGGAGCACACGTAGCATCTGCTAACAATTTTCCCCTGCTGTTATCTTTTCGCGTCTTTGTCTCTATTTTATCAGATATAGCTCAATTCTTAAAATACTTACTTTAACATTGTTGAAACAGAAACAAAAGTTTATTATAATATTGTAATGCATCAACGGCTGGGAGGACAGGCCATGAACAAAGAAGAACAGGTCATAATGGGCTTCAGGGACTTATACAACAAGATAATTTTTCTTAATAAGCCTAAAATGGAAGAGAGTTTTAAGGGTTATAAGTCTTCTGAAGTACATTGTATCGAATACATTGAAAGAAATGAAGATTCCAACGTGACAAGACTTGCGGAGTCCTTTTATGTGACGAGGGGCGCTATCAGTAAATTAACGAAGAAGCTCATAAAAAAAGGCCTTATCGAAAGCTACCAGAAGCCAGATAACAAGAAAGAAATCTATTTTCGCTTGACTTCGCAAGGGAAAGCAATTGACAAAGTCCATGAGGAACTGCACAAAGAATTTCGTGAGCGGGATAAAGCCGTATTTGAGCAGGTAACCGAGGAACAATTTGATATCATGCTTAGCTTCGTGGAAAAGTATAGTAGGCATTTGGATGCAGAAATAAAGAAGACAGGCGCGGATATAACAAATCGAAATGATTTTGAATAATGGGGTTGTATCAAAAAGTAGCCTGAAGGGGGCTGTCCCAAAAGATAATGGGTACAGCCCTATTATTTGTTGGGAGGAATAATCCGAACATCGTGGGCCGCTGCAGTATAGATTATTTGGTAAGTTCTCCCTTCGTTGAAGATGACGTCCGACTACTGATCCTGATGAATCTGAACTGTATGTTTCCTCAACAATCCGAATTGCCCGACATAATCTCCAAATAAATAGTGGGTCACCCAAGGATTCAGGTTTACCATTGAACTTTCAAAGTCGCCATTTTGTAAAAAATGGCAGGAGGCGTTATAAATTCCCTACGAAGTCCAAAAATATAAGGACAATTTCCTGGGCTTTTTGTTTCATTTTATGTAGGGGGGCAAAAATCTGAAATATGACATAAGAACAATCTGCGAGCAAAAAGATATGTATCCATCATTCGGGTAGTAGTCGGCATAAAAAACCATCTTTAGGCTGGAAACATTGGCCTTTGCTTATACCAGACTGGATTCCTCTAGAAATCCAGTCTGGTATTTTTACAAAAGTGATTATTGAATAATCACAAGTGGTATTGAATAATTCAAGCAATTCCAAGGCCTCCGCTGGCGTAACCAGTAATTGTATTCACAAGGCTGAGTCCTGCGGCGGTTGCGGAAAACACCAGTAACAAACGGGTTGCTGCAGTCACCGGTATGGTCAAACCCGTGATCAAGCCGGAGCTTGCTGTTCCAAGCGGAATGAAGCCCGTGAGCGGGAGGGATAAAGTGACGATGGTGCCCACAACCGGAGTAAAATTATTATCGGGAGGAGTAAGCGATTCATACAGTTGTGCCATAATCGTGACCGTCGTGCCAACAAGGCTAAGTTCTGCGGTTGTACTGAAATACGCCGCCAGCGCCGTTATGGTCCCGACTCTCGGAAGCGAGAAAGCGAAGTCGCTCAAACTTGTAAGATCGATCGCTCCTCCGACTATGTTAACCCCGCTAATGCTACCGCCAAAGCCCACTAAACCAGAGGTTCCTACCAATCCGCCCGTAATAGTAGTAAGGATGATGGGAATACCTGAGGCAAAGGGGATGATGGC
>DNPQ01000525.1:0-318 GCA_003501335.1 Bacillota bacterium | reverse complement strand
GTTGCACCCGTTGCTCCTACTGCACCTGCAGCGCCTACCGGTCCCGTTGCACCTGTTGCTCCTACAAGAACTGTCGGTCCCGGGATTTCTATCGCGCCAGAGTTCGGTAGACTGACTAAAAGCTGTTGCAACCGTAACAATTCTGCTAACAGTGGAGCATAAATGACCGCCGAGCACTTAGAATTAGAAATAGTTTGCCGGGTTTGAATCTCATCACTGATTACGAATAAATTATTGAGCGTGCATTGGAGCATTCCGGCTTCAAAACAGCTTATTGCGGTATTAATATTTTCAAGCAAAAGATTTTTACGAAAAAAA
>DNPQ01000168.1:10713-13807 GCA_003501335.1 Bacillota bacterium | reverse complement strand
AGCACCATATAAATCTCCCCCACTACTAATACTTTAAGAGGGAGGAAACCCGATTTAACGGGTATGGCGTGTAATTCTTTATAATAATGATTGAATACAGATTTAATCTCTTTGACTAAATAAACTTGGTCAAGCTGAGAATAGAATTTTTTTTGCAATCGGGTTGTACTTCCTGATACAACTTCAAGGACCCGAATTTTATTGGCCATCCGATCAAAGCGATCCAAAGCAGCAGCTTTTAACCATGCCAAATGGACTGCTCTACTTAAATCAATCAACCGATGATGGGGAAAATAGCGTTTAATCTTATCCCATAATTCAAAAGGATGAGTTTTGGGAGCTTCAAGTATCAAAAATTCTACTGAATACCCGGCATCCTCCAAAATTTCCCGTTGCTGTTCACCATAATAACCGAACCGGCAGGGACCAACGCCTCCAGCCATCAATATCAGTTCGGCTCCGGCTTCAATGGCTTCAACATAATTTCCAAGATTAATTTTTAACGGAAAACAAGCAAATTCAGGCGCCAGTTTAGTTCCAATCTCTTTAGTACGCTGGGATATTGGTGGAGGAATAATAGGGTCCACCCCCAATTCCGTCAACAAACTCCGAAACGGGATATAAGAATTGCCAATATGGGGGAAAGTGACTTTTAACATGCAATATGCTGGTATTTGATTAAATCGGTAAAAGCTTCCAATCGAGTTATAACACCAGCTTCTCCACTCTGTTCTTCATAATTTAGCATTAAGAAAGGTTTATTACTTTTTTGAATTCTTCGTCCGATCATATCACCGACAATTGCTTCCGGACCACACGCAAAAGGAGCAATATGTATAAAACCGTCAATTGGGCTTTCAGATTGAGTGACGAGCCATTCTAAAGCATCAAACTGCATTTTCCCAGTCGTCCAAAATAATTCCTTGGGCAGCTTCCCGGAACCGATTCCTTGATAATTTTTGGGAATCATCTCAGGGGTATAAAAATAAACTCCTTCATGGGCTAAAACATGTAATAAATCTAAATTTAAACATGCATCATAAAGACAATATGGATGACCAAGTAAGCCAATACGAAGTTTGGAAAAATTTTGGGGGAATTCTTGAGGTTGATATTTTTTAATCATTGCTAAAGCTGGCTGGTACATCATTTTCAAAAAATCGTCTTTGAGATTTCGTAGATTTCCGGGTATGAGTCCCAGATCTTGCGACGACTCACAAAGGCAATCGACCATATCTAAGTGATGAGATCCGACCCGGACAATCAGCAATTTTTGCCGGATTGAAGGTATTGCATGGCTAACGATATCGGGTAATCCCATAAACTTTGGGCAGATAAACGCATTTTTCTGAACTTGAATTAAATGAGGAATCATAATCCAATCAACTTGGGTTGCTAAAGCTATTACATGACCCAAAAAAATTTTTATTGGAAGGCATAATTCATCTACGGCTAATTCGATACCGGCATTCATAATCTGATGAGTCGTAGGCGGTGATATTTTAACTTCGCATCCAGAATGAAGCCAAAACTCTTCCCACATACGACCATACCAAAAATACAATAACGCTCTCGGAATCCCTATTTTCAATCGATCACCTATTTTTGATAATTAATTTCTTTAAATTTTGACTTTGAATCTATTTTTAGATAGATAATTAAATATTTCTAATTGAGTTTGGCTTTTCCTTCTTTTGAATTTCTTTTTAATAATTTTTTATTGAAAATTGCTTCTTTTAAGAACCTCCCGAACGGCTAACGTGGTAATTTTGGCTCCGTCCTCAACCAAATCAGCATCTTCCATTTTTCCGAGATCTCCGACACCAATGATAATGGGTATATTTAATTGATTGAGAACATCGACGGTATCTCCTTCCACTTTTGTATGGCCTACAATTTCCGGATTTCCGTCTTTATCAACAGGTACATTCACAATTGCACCTTTACGAGTTACCGAAGCAGTAACGGGAACACCATCAACTCCGGATGTGTTCGATGCTACTGCTACTACACCTAAAATCTCCAGTTCTGGATCGGAAGCCAGCATACGAAGAATTTGTTCGCCATTTCCTTCACCACGAGATCCACAATCATCAACCATGACTAATACTGGATCATGGGCAGCTTTTTTAATTGCTGCTGAAATTCTTTCTCCTGGGGCAATGGTCGGATTGCCGCCTGAAAAAGAGATAGCCCTTCCTCCCACATTGCGGGCCACTTTTTCCACAACTTTCTCGGCTACCCGATCACCGTCGGTAATTACCACAATTTTTCTTTTGACCATGGACTGTCAAGCTCCTTTGCTAAATTGACCATTTCAATTATTTGCCGATAACTTTTTTGAATACCGATTCCGATTATATACTTTCCCAGTGGACGTATAATTGATTTTCGGGAAAGTAATTCACCAACCCAAATAAACATATTATGGGTATTTTTATTTTTAGATACATCAAAAAAATGCCATTTTGAGAAATCAACCCCCCGTTGAAACAAGATATTTTTAATGGTTTGTAAAGCAATGGAAATTTTGAAATTAAAACTAATTACATAAATTTGGCAATTTGAAATTTCCCCTATAAAATAAGGGACACCAAAGTCCCCGGAACTCAACTGATCAAATTCAGGAATCATTAAAATTTCTTCCATGGACGGAATTCGGTTTTGGGGTAGTTTTTTTAAATGAATATATGCGGCAATAATTGCCATGAATACTTGCTGATTGCTATAATAAAAGAATTTCACAGTGTCTCTTTACCTATATTTGAGCAATTGTTTTTTTTACTTTTGCAACTAAGATTGGAAATGATAAAATTGTTCCTAAAGTAACAATAGGTCTGCCCAAATTAACCCAGCCCAAAGCCCGTGATGAAAAACCTCCGGTTACCATTAAAGGGTTAAAAAGCTGTACACAATCGACAAAATAATATTCGGATGAGTCTCCTCCAGTCAATTTAATAAATTCTTGAATAAGGCGTATCACTAGCGTAGCTGCATTTCTTCTTCCCAGAATATAAACTTCATTATCTTGTGAATCTTTTCCAATGAATATAAGTTTACCATGCTCCCTGTTGGTAATCTGGTCGAAATAAGG
>DNPQ01000168.1:0-10389 GCA_003501335.1 Bacillota bacterium | reverse complement strand
GCCGCAGTGGGTGAGGCATGGGCACCTCCGTAACAATGATAAATTACTTTCAAGGATTTTAATTCTTCTGATGAGAGTGATCATTTTCTTTGGCTTTATCATCGGCTAAGGGGCCTTCTTCAGTTTTTTTATTTTCGCCTTCACCCATTGCGCCAGTCAACTCTTTACCAAAATTTTTGAAGCTTCCGCGGTTAATTAAAAAGAATAGTCCGACTCCTGCGACCAAAGCGGCAATTATCCAAAAAAGGCTACGCATACTACCACGGTTAATAAACCCGGCTCCCCGGTTTCCATATAATACATCTTTAGCTGCAGCCGCAAATATCTGGGCTCCCCGCTCGGCCGCTGTCTTACTATTGGTATCTGAACCAAATTCCAATAAAATACTTCGTGGACCCAAGTCCTGATTATACTTGCCTTTCCCATAGAAAATTCCTTTAATAAATCCGGGATATTTCCGATCACAGGTTTCTTTAATCCGTTTGGCAAAATCATTGTTGGCTTGAAAATTAGGATTTTGGCGTCCCACAACCAGTTGCACCTTGGTTACTCCCTGGTTGCGAATAACATCACTATATAATTGAGGAGGTACGGCATCCCGATGTACATCTAATAGAGTAGTCGGCTGTCTTTTCAATAACTGTACCGCTGTCCGACGGGATCGATCATAGGCCATGGCATCATGAGGATCGTGAGGCGTTTTGGAATGAACAACCGGAATGCCACTTTTTTCAAAGGCATTTGTTAAGCTGTCACCTACCTGAAAAATTCCGCCATGGCCAAATTTGCTGGAAGTCCCATCGCCCGGTATATAAGATTCATCCGAATGGGTATGGTAAATGGCAATGGGTCCTTTGACTTTTGTTTCTCCCTTTAAGAATTCACCATTGATAAAATAACTCCATAAATCTTTCAATTCACTAAGTGTTGAAGCAGTCAATTTTTCTTTTCTTACCAATTTAACAATTGCAGTATTATTATGAAGTTTGACCACTCGATATAGATTGTTTTGACTATCTAAATATTCATCACCAACCACAATTTGATGAACAGTACAGGTAATCAATTTTCCTTGTTGATCTTGCAAGGTCATGTATTTTTCGCTAAGTTCGGTTTCGGCAAAGACGTTGTTGGTAATGAATAATAAGGTTATTAGGAGAAATAGGATGCTAAAATAAAATAGATAACCAAGACGTTTCATTTTTCCCTCTCCTTACCATTATGCTCCCATGTATCTGAGTTAGTGGTTCCTTCTGGATGGTCCAGTGCTTCTTTTAGTTCTTCAGGACGATCATTGGATGGTCCACCTTGGAGAGCTTCACGGCTTTCACCGATCATTTCGGCTAACAAGACCGCCAATACAGCTGCTATTACCATAGTATCAAAGACGCCGCCGCCTCCAATCATTGTTGGAACATTAGTGCCGCGCACTTCTAAAATATGGACGATATCCATGGCCAATACTCCTATTGTGGCGATAACAAATGCTAAACGTCTCGACCTTCCTGCAACATAAGCAATTACTCCGGCAATGATAGCCCATAAATATTGGGGCTCTATAAATCCCCGGCTGGTATCAAAAGAATATAATTTATTAACTCCATAGAGGACTCCGGTCGTAAGAACAATTCCAATGATTGAACGAATCCATTCTTTGACGCTTCCTGCCCGAACCAACACGTAGATGGCTAAAATCAGAGGTAAAACAGCACCACCTATATTCACGCTTATAATGGGCATACGTGAAAGGGGTATATCAATAAAACTGCCTACAATCATCGCGCCAATAAAAATAAGTCCACCACGATCACTTAAATAAAGTCGGTCCAATACCCGGTGCGCCATTCCAAAAAATATTAACAAACTAACCAATATTAGTAGAATGATACCTGTCACATTAGTTACCTCCTTTATTCATAGATTGACCCGGCTTTATCTTACTTATGCTGGTAATTCGATGGAGAAAAAAGGGAAAAATGAAAAGACCAACTTTTTAAGGTTGGTCTTTTATATATTTAGCTTATGTTTGATTTTATTTTTTGAAAAAATCGCCTAAGTTTTGAGTCATGGCTACATCTCCCTGGGAAGAAAAAAATTGTTCTAATTCCCGTCTGTTTTGATCTTGAGCTACTTGATTCAGACTTAATGAGATTTTTCGGTTGGCCCTATCAATTTTAATAATTTTAGCTTGAACCGTCTGACCCATTGTGAGTGCTTCCTCGGGTTTGGCAATGTGTTTATCGGAAATTTGTGATATATGAACCAAACCATCAACTCCTTGGGCAAGATTCACAAAAGCGCCAAAGGATTCCATTCGTACGACCGTACCTGGATAAACAGCTCCTTCTTGAAATTGCATGACAGCTTGGTCCCACGGGTTTGGCTGCAATTGCTTTAAAGAAAGTGAAATTCGTTTAGCAGCTGTATCGATCTTCGTAATAACAACCTCAACCGAATCGCTCTCTTTGAGAATTTCCCGCGGATTTCGAACTCTCATCCAACTCATTTCGGAAACATGAATTAAACCTTCAATGCCCGAACCCAAATCCACAAAAGCACCAAAATCAGCAAGTCGTGTTACCTTGCCAGTCCTTCGTTCGCCTTCTTGGATACTAGTAAAAAATGCTGCTTCGGCCCTTTGTTTTTCCTCTTCTAACAAGATCCTTCGTGAAACTAATACTCGTTTTTTAGCTCGATCATATTCTAGAATTCGGACCCAATGATCTTGACCCACTAATGATTCCAAATTGGCGCCTTGTCCGCTTTGGGAAGCTGGCATAAAAGCTCGAATGCCTTCTAAATTAATGGTTAATCCGCCTTTGACAACTTCCATGATCTTACCGGTTATTGCTTTTTTGGTCTTAAAGGCTTCCTCAAGAACAATCCAATGTTGTTCCTGATCGACCAAACGCTTGGAAAGCAAAATTTTATCATCGCCACCACTTCGAGTTACCATGACTTTGATAATATCACCGGTTTTGACGACTTCCTTGGCATTTGTAATTGGTTTTACCGATAATTCTTCAAGCGGAATCACTAAATCCGACTTACCGCCGATGTCTACAAAAGCCGCATCATCACGAACAACGATAACTTTGGCATCGATTATCTGTCCTTCTTCCAAAGCTTGAAAGCGGTCTTCGGGCCATTCAAACTCAAATTTGTCACCTTGAACTTCATTTTCGGAATCTTGCTGTTTTAATTCAGCCATGAATTTACCCCCTGTATTTCATAATTTTTTTAAGCACTTTTTGAATCTGTTCATCCGGAGTCGAGGCCCCGGCAGTTATGCCTGCTTTTTTTACGTTCTTAAACCATTCAGACATCAATTCATCCGAATTTTCAACCTGATAACTTCGACTACAATTGTCACGGCATATTTCCCATAATCTTGTGGTGTTAGCTGAATTTTTGCCTCCAACCACGATCATTAGATCAACTTTTTTGGAAAGCTCGGCCGCTTCTTGTTGCCTTTTTGAAGTAGCTAGACAAATTGTATTAAAAACCCTTATTTCTTTGGCATATTCAAGAAGATGGGCAACAATTGTTTGAAAATTAGCAATATCCTGAGTGGTTTGACTAATGATGCCTATTTTGGGTGATATAAACTTTCCATCCAAATCGTGGATTTGATTGATAACCATAGCATCATTGTTGACCGAATCCAGGACTCCTTTAACTTCTGCATGTTCGCGCTCGCCGACAATAATAATTTGATAACATTGTTCATGAAGCAGCACAGCCAGTTGGTGAACATTTTTTACAAAAGGACAAGTGGCATCAATAATTTTGAGACCTTTTAAGACTGCTTGCTGATAAATTTGAGGTCCAACACCGTGCGAACGAATGACAATTCGTCCGCACGGAATTTTGGAAAGATCGTCTACCTCAACAAGTCCTTCGCGGCTTAAATTGTCGACGACTCCCGGATTATGAATTAAAGGACCTAAACTATAAATATCTTTTTTATCCAAAGCTAAAGCCTCATTGACTAAATCTAAGGCTCTTCTCACTCCAAAGCAAAAACCAGCGGTTTTTGCTAATACAATTTCCATAGAAGTTAAAAATTCCCTTTAAATTTATTTTGCCGTTGCGCCGTTGATAAGCGCCAGTTCTATAACTTTTTCCACCACCTGTTCAATTGTTAAACTGGTGGTATCTAAAAGAATGGCTTGCTTCGCCTGACATAAGGGACTTATTTCACGATTGCTATCATATAGATCACGCTGCCGAATTTGTTCTTCCAACTCTTGTTTATCAACACAAATCCCTTTTTCAGTTAGTTCCAACCAACGTCTATGGCAGCGCTCCGTGACTGAGGCGGTTAAGTAAATTTTCAATTCTGCTTTGGGTAAAACCACGGACCCGATATCCCGTCCATCCATAACGACTCCGCCCTGTTTTCCCATATTACGCTGCAAATTGACCATCGCCTCTCTTACGCCGGCAAACGCAGCAACAATCGAGACGTTATTTGTAACTTCTAAACTTCTAATTTCTTCTGTAACATCCTCATCATCCATATAAACATGCAACTGAGAAGTGATGGAATCAACTTTTTCATAGGCAAGGCGAATGGCTGTCTTCTTTGCCAAAGTTGTCAAGCGGGTACTGTCTGTTAAAGGTATTTGATTGCGTAATGCTTTTAGAGTTATCGCCCGATACATTGCTCCAGTATCAATATAAATATATCCAAAGTTGATAGCCACTTGTTTGGCAATTGTACTTTTTCCAGAGCCAGCCGGACCATCAATCGCAATTGAAATTTTTCGGGGGTTCATGGGATCTCCTTAATTATGGGTTAAATTTAGATAAAAAAGATTATTATATAAAATGATAGGGTACAAACTATCATTCCAAATTGGATAGCACTTATAATTTATATTTATTGACTAATTCCTCTCGGCCTTTGTGAACTACTGTAATCGTACGCTCCAGACTATCCTCAAGATTTTCCAACAATTGATTGGCGTATTGCAAAGCTTCGGTTTCAATTTCTCCGGACATTTGTTTGGCTTCATCAATAATTCGGTGCGCATCTTCTTCAGCACGGGCAGTAATTTGATCTTCACGCACCAATCTTTCGGCGTAATTTTCAGCTTCTTTGAGAATCCTTTTGGCTTCCTCTTGAGCTTGAGCTATATAACGCTCTTTTTCACGGCTTACCCATTCGGCCTCCTTAATTTCATCCGGCAAAGCAATCCGTATTTTTTTGATCAATTCTTCAAGTTCTTCTTTATCAATCCAAACTTTTCCTGCAACTCTAAAATTTGTAACAGCTAATTTTTCTAAATGATCAAGTAGCAAAAGGATATTCATTTTCGGCATTTCTTGCACCTACAATTTTTTGTATTTTTCAAGTAAAGCTTTTTCAACTTCAGGCGGGACCAACCCGTGCAGATCGCCGCCTAATTGGGCCAATTCTTTAGCCATGCTTGAGCTTAAAAAAGAATATTCATTTTTGGTCATCATAAACATTGTTTCAATATCAGGAGCCATTCGTTTATTAATCAACGCCATCTGAAATTCAATCTCAAAATCAGAAATGGCTCGGAGTCCCTTTACAATAAGATTACCCTTTACTTGAATTACAAAATCAACTAGTAAACCGCTAAAATAATAAACCTCAACATTGGGAAGATGGCTCAGAACCGATTTTAATAAATGTACCCGCTCTTCAAGAGAAAAAAGCTGTTTTTTACTTGGATTTTGGATTACTCCAACCACCACTGAAGGAAATAATTGGGCGGTCCGTTCAATGATGTCAATATGTCCATTCGTTACCGGATCAAAACTTCCGGGACATACCGCTATGGTACCGTTTGAATGTGCCTGGATTTGCATTGCATCTACCTACCCTGTTTATTTAGAACAACTTTCCATGGTCAACTGTTTTAAAAGTGTTAGGCTGATGCCTCCATAATCCCGAGTCAATTGGATTTCAAGTGCTGAAGGAATATTAAAACTGAGTTGACGAGGATGTTCAATTATTAAAATTCCATTATCTTTAAGCAAATGATATTTTAAAATTAATTCAATTGTTTTTGGTAAAAGTCCCGCTTGAAAAGGTGGATCCAGAAAAATCAAATCAAAAACCAGCAATTCCTTACCAAGAATTGCTAGTGTACGTTCGACCGGTAAACCAATAATCCGGAAACTATCACTGGGATCCAAAAAATGGATATTATTTTTTAATAATTGAATACTTGCTGGGTTAGCATCGGAAAACACAACTGTTTTCGCATTTCGGCTAAGGGCTTCGATTCCGATCGCACCGCTCCCTGCAAATAAATCTAAGAAATCAGCCTCATCAACTTGTGGACTGATGATATTAAATAAAGCCTCTTTGATCCGATCAGCTGTAGGACGCAGGCCCTCATGTTTAGGTCCTTTTAAAATACGACCTTTATATTTACCGGCAATAACTCTCATTTATAGTGGAATTGCCACTATTCCGACAGTATTAGGCCCGGCATGAGTACCAACTATAGGGCCTACAATACTTGGATAAGATTCGGCAATGTTCAAATTTTCTTCGGCAGTTCGTTGCAATATCTGAGCAACCTCCGGAATTTCTGTATGTAATACACAAACCATTAATGGCGTTTTACCAAATTGCTGAACTAACTTTTCAACCATGATGGCAGCAACTTTTTGAAAATTACCATGAGCTTTCTCGGCAGGTACAACGACTCCGCTTTCGATTGAAAGAATAGGTTTAATATTGAGCAAACTGCCCAGCATTGTTGAAGCTTTGCCGATTCGGTCTGTTCGATAAAGAGATTCCAGACTACCCAAAGTAAAATAAATGGCTATTTTTTTTTGCCAATCATGAATAGCATCAATTATTTCTGTAGGGGTAGCATTAGTTTTAGCCATCCGGGCTGCTTTTATAACAATTAAACCTAAAGCCATCGACACATACTCGGAATCAATAATTTCAACCCGAGGACCATTTTTAAGCATTTTAGCCCCTGATGTAGCTGAATCAATGGTACGACTCAATTTTTGAGAAATAAAAATGCCGATAATAGTATCTTCAGGAGATGCAATATCTTGATAAATTTTCAAAAATTCATCGGATGACGCTTCTGAAGTATTGGGTAAAACAGCTTCAAACCTCAAATGATTATAAAATTCATCGCTCCATATTTCCAGACCATCTTTGAAAATTTCTTCGCCTAAATGAACATTTAATGGAACAATTGTAATATCATATTCGCGAACCCATTTTTGGGGTAAATCGGCCGAACTATCTGTCATGATTTTAACAGCCATAGATTCAAAACTCCTTATTCGATAGACAATAAATAGTAATAAAGAGGTTGCCCTCCATAATAAAGTTCAAACTCCGCTTGAGAAAATTTATCCTCCAGCTGATTTAATAACTCCTGAGCCGTCGTTGCGGTTACTTCATTGCCGTAATAGATCGAGATTAACCCGCTATTGGCTTCAGGAACGTTATTTAATACCTTTTCGACAACCTCTTCTGGAGTGGTTCCGGAGGCCACGATTTCCCCATTCACCAGTCCAATATTGTCCCCTTGTTTAATATTTCGGTCACCAAACTGAAACTCCCGAACTGCATAGGTGACTTCGCAAGTAATTACATTACTACATTTCTCAGCCATCTGTGTTGCATTTTCCTCTAGAGATCGCTCATCTGAGAAATTCATCATCGCCGATAAACCTTCAGGTGTGCTTTGTGTCGGTATCACCTTAACTTCTTTCGAAGTTAAATCTTGAACATGATTGGCAGTCATAATGATGTTACTATTATTAGGTAAAATAATAACCTTTGATGAAGGTAAAGCTGAAACCGCTTTGGTTAAATCTTCAATACTAGGATTCATGGTCTGACCGCCATTTACCACACTTTGAACACCTAAGCTGTGGAAAATTCTTTCAAGGCCATCCCCGGCAGTTACTGCCACGATACCGATTTCTCGATCGGAATTACCCTCGACCAACATTTTAGCAAGTCTTTGTTGGCTTTGTTCCACCATATTATGAATTTGAATCTCAGAGAGATTCCCTAACCGAACCGCAAAATCCAAAATAATCCCCGGATTATTGGTATGGAGATGAATTTTTACATTATTCTCGTCTCCAACTACCAATAAACAATCTCCATGGGGACTTAAGCTGTTTTTAATATATTCTAAGTCAAGTTGTTTCCCCTTTAATATAAACTCTGTGCAATATTGAAAATTAATCTCTTCACCTAGCATTTCACTATCGCGATAAGGAGATTGATTCATGACTTTAGTGGGAGTAAGCACATCTGTCGGGAGTTCTTCTCCACGAAGGTGTTTTACAATCCCTTGAAAAAAATAAACCAAGCCCTGAGCTCCAGCATCGACAACACCGGCTTTTTTTAAAACAGGCAACATTTCAGGGGTTTTGGCTACCACTTGATTGGCATGTTGATAAATATTTTCAATATATAAATCCAGCGAAGATTTTTTGGTTAGGTTTTCCGTTGCAAATTTGGCTATTTCTTTGATAACTGTTAATATGGTTCCTTCAACTGGCTGGCGGACAGCTTGAAAACACAAAGTAGAAGCACCGTTAAGCCCTTTTTCAATTTCTAATTTTGAGATATGCTTTAATCCTTTAGGAAGTGCTTTAATAAATCCCCGGAAAAATTGAGAAATGATAACTCCACTGTTTCCTCTGGCTCCCATGAGCGCCCCGTAAGCTGCTGATTCTAAAATATCATTTATATTTTCAGAAGAATTTTGAGTTACTTCCCGTAATGCTGATTGAAATGTAAGATACATATTTGTACCCGTGTCCCCATCAGGAACCGGAAAAACATTTAAAGCATCGACTTCAGCCTTATGGGCACTAAGGCAAGCGGTGCCGGAAGCTAATAATTGTTTTAACAAACTGCCGTTAATAATGTCAAGCTGCAAAATCATGCCTCCTTAGTCATGTTTTGATGCATAATCAATAGGCTTTTATAAATCAATTCTAAAATAAATTGGATAGCAAATGACTTTCAAAATAGCAAAAAAATTATCCTACCGGAATTAATCAAATTATTGATTTTTATTATTTGTACGTACACCCTGCACAATTACATTAACTTCAGATATTTGAAGCCCTAATTGATTTTCTATTGCATATTTAACATTCTGAATAACATTGCGGGCTACCTCTTTAATTCTCACTCCATATTCAACGATAATATACAAATCAACAATTATCGAATCTTCATCAATAACGATTTCAATTCCTTTTGTTAAATTGTCTTTGCCGGTTAATAATTCCGAAATCCCATCTTGAATAGTATGAGAAGCCATACCTACGACCCCAAAGCATTGCATTGCTGCGATTCCTGCTACCATAGCAATGGCATTGGGAGAAATATTAACGACTCCGAGTGATTGGTTGATACCGGAATTGGACATTTCAGGCACGCTTTTTCCTCCTTCGCTATTTTAGCCAAAATATATAAATTCGCGATTAAATAAAAATATCCTGCCAAATTAGGACGACTTATCTTCAAGGACCGCATTTAATGATTTTAACAGGTCATCTAAAGGAATATGGTGCATTTTCGCTCCATTTTCAATTGTTTCCATTGTAATACCCATGCAGCCGATACAGCCCATGCCTAATTTTTCAAAAATTTCTGTCGTTTTGGGATTCTGCTGTAAAGCATCAATAATACGGGTATCTTTGGTAATCATCGAATTCCCTCCCCATAACCGTAATTCAAACAGCCTCGGCTAATCTCTTAGTATTTCCAACAGAATGGTGTCTATGTTAGAGTCCCACTTAAAGGCAATTTAATGAAAAAGAAAATGGGACCTGATTCTTCAATTCTTGTAAAAATGGATCAAAATGACAAACCCTAAAAGTTAAATTTACTCGCATCAACCATTTTAGCATTAGTAAAACATCATTTGAATAATATGTCAATCTAAAAAGTAGCCTTTTCGTGATGATTTAACACGAACGCTTAAATAAATTGATATATTCGGTAACGCATATTAGTTTAAACATTTTTAGAATTAAAATCAAGTTTTAAACAACTTTACTAACTGAAGTTTGAAAGCGTTTCCAAATAACCTTTTTAACTTTTAAATCAGTTTGAATAGCTTTAAAATCAACTTTATTCAATAAATTTTCCTTGTCAGTATGCGCCGTTTGTGGTAAAATGATTTTGCTCATGATATTGTTATATTTTTTGGAGGTGTTTTTTTTGTCTAATCGTTGTATGGTATGCGGCAAAGATTACCAGACCGGAAATTTGGTTAGCCATTCGAATATTAAAACACATCACCGTTGGAAGGCTAATATTCGTTCAATCAATGCCGTAATCGACGGAACGAAAAGAAAGATTCGTATCTGTTCTCGATGCTTACGTTCAAACAAAAT
>DNPQ01000577.1 GCA_003501335.1 Bacillota bacterium | reverse complement strand
AGCCAGGCTGCTACTTGTCCGCCCATGACCGCTCCTCCAAATACCCCTAAATACCCGGCAGACATACTAAAACCAAAAACTCTGCCGGTAAGCGAGGCCGGAGTAATTTTCTTCACCAGAGTATTCACGGAAGGATTTAACCCCGCCATCGCCAGGCCTAAGAAAAAACGAAGCCCGATAAACTGCCAGGGATTTTTGACAAAGGCCTGGGGGATAAAAATAAGTCCCGCCACGATCAGCGCCACCAACATAACCTTCTGGGCCCCGATTTTATCGGAAAGTTTACCTAAGTTTGGAGCGGCAATGATATTGGCCAGTCCGGAAGCAGAAAAAGCCAGTCCGGCTAAGAGAGCTACATGACCGATATGATGAGAAATTTGGGCTATATAGACGGTAACGATGGGTTCCACCGAATAAAAAGCCAGGGTTAACATAAAAAAGGTTACAAACAACATGATCGTCAGGCTTTTTTCAGGGACGCTGTTCCATATCTCCTTCATACTTTCCGTTTTTTTGTCTTCACGGGTAAAAGATTCCTTTACAAATAAGGCTGTAGTAATAAAGGCTATCAAAAGCAGCCCGCCGGTTATAAAAAATACCGGTTGAAAACCTAGGTTCTCTTCGATATACCCGCCAATCATGGGTCCCAATAAAGCGCCGGCGATATTAGCCGTTGAAAGCGTGCCCAACGCATAACCGGCATGTTCCATATCCGTCTGCGTGGCAATCAACGTCGTGCAGGCTGTACCATAACCGGTGATGGCGCCCTGCAATAATCGGAGTCCGATGAGTACATATACATTCGGCGCAAATCCCATGCAACCGATGATGATCCCCATACCAAGGCTGGCCCGTAAAAGCATCGGCTTTCTTCCATATTTATCAGCGGCATGTCCCCAAATCGGCGAAAAAATCGCTGAAATGATATAGGTGATACCAAAAGCAAGTCCGGAAAGTTGCGCAATTAAACCTGGATTATGAATTCCAAGATGCTTGATATAAAGCGGCAATACCGGAGCAATCTGACTCATTCCGATAGCGGCGACAAAGATCCCAAACCAGCAGACAATTAAATTTCTTCTCCAAAGAGGCATTATTATACTCCTATCTTTCACGATGGCCAATCTCAGTCATACTGAAGAACCACGATCTCCGGACGTTCCTGCGCATTTTTTATAAGGGCCGTATCGATTTCCAACTCTTTGCATTTTGTAACATGAAAACCCGAAAGGGCGATGAACTTATCGAGCTTCTCAAATAAGAAACCGAATACCCACAAGGCTTTGGTCCGGTAATGCATTGGGATCACCACGGCCGGATGCAGCTGTTTCATAACGCAAGCGGCATCCGAGGCCCCAATAGTAGCGCCTCCACCAACCGGCAGCAGGAGAATGTCCACCTTTCCAATTTCGGCGATCTGCTTGGAATCTAATAAATGTCCCAGATCCCCGAGGTGGCAAATGTTGATGCCGTCGATGGAAAAGTTATATACCGTGTTTTTCCCTCGCTTGGCCCCCGAAACCTTATCATGAAAGGTAGCCACCCCTTGGATGGCAATGCCCTTTTCCAAAAAGCCACCCAATTCATGGATATGCGCAAAACGGCCCTTGACCGCGTTAACATTATTGTGATCAGCATGATCATGACTGGTCGTTACGATATCCGCTTTAATTTCCGGCAACTTATAGCCCAGCATATTTTTAAACGGGTCCGTAAGTACTTTGGTGCCGTTTTCCGCAGTGATCAGAAAACAGGATTGGCCAAACCATTTGATTTTCATTTTTTTGAACCCCTTTCGAATACTGTTTCTATTTTACATCACGTCCACGCGCCCGTGCGCGCGCGTTAAATAGCTCCATAAATTCCTGATGAACTTGTTGCAGCAAATCCGGAATTTTCAGTCCTTGCGGGCAATGTTTCATACAAAGGCCGCAAGAAACGCATTGATCCGCTCCCGTGCCAGCGGAAAGGATGGTTTTTTGATATGCGTATACGTCGACACCATAAGGTTTGACCAGCTGATAATTATTATAGAGCCTAAAAATTTCGGGAATGTCTACCCCGCGGGGGCACGGCATGCAGTAACGACACGCTCCGCATTGGATACTTTTCTTCGACTCAAAGGCTTCCCGAATTTTGGCGATCAGATTCCACTCTTCCTCCGGCATCACTTCCGAATTTGCTTGCTCAAAAATTCTCAGGTTATCTTGCAGCTGTTCAAGATTGCTGGTGCCGCTCAGAATGACCGATACCTCCGGCATGTTGTAGAGCCAGCGGAAACACCATTCGGCCAGGGAACGCTTCTCGGGATAAGCGTCGATCACTGCTTGAACTTCTGCGGGAACGTTATTCAAAAGAAAACCGCCGCGTAAGGGTTCCATAACCACTATTGCCATGCCCTTCTTAGCCGCATATTCCAGTCCTTCCACTCCCGCCTGCTGGTGTACATCGAGGATATTTAATTGGATTTGGGCCATTTCAAAGTCTGTGGCGTCAACGATTTCCTTGAACAAAACCAAAGGCGCGTGAGCGGAGAAAGCTTTATGAAGAATTTTGCCCTTGGCAATCATTTTGTCCAGAAAGGTCAGAGCATCCAATTTTTGTGCCTTTTGCCAACTGTCAAAATCCAGGCCGTGGAGAAGATAAACGTCGATGTGATCGGTTCCCAAGCGCATCAATTCTTCATCCAGGCATTTTTCCAAATCCTCATATTTCGAAATGAACTCCCTGCCGAGAGGACATTTAGTCGCCAGATATGCCTTATCCCGGTAGCCTTCTTTCAAAGCTTTTCCGGTGATAATCTCACTGTCGTTATAGAGATAAGCGGTGTCCAGATAATTGACACCGTGGTCGATGGCAAACCGGACCATCTCTATAGCTTCTTTTTCGTCTTTTGGAAACCTCATACATCCCAGGCCGAACCGGGATACTTTGAGCCCCGTTTTGCCATATTGATTATAAATCATAGGCCGCACTCCATTTCTTTCGATTGGAATGTTATAACGTAAATATAACTTTCCTTTGAGCCTGCTTCATCGATGAAGCATGAACAATTAATACTCCTATTTTATCTTTCGGAGTGGCCTAATTCCATGTACAATATTAATCTCCATGGACGTTCTTGCTGTAAAATTCGGAAGGGCTGACACCTTCGATTTTTTTAAATATCCGGCTAAAATAAAATTCATCGCTGAATCCGAGGGCCCCGGCCACTTCCTTGACTTTTTTACCGCCTTCAATCAGCAGTTCTTTGGCCTTATCGATTTTCATTTTATTAAAATACTCGATCACCGAGTATTCGGTGGCCTCTTTGAAAGCCCTCGATAAATAGGTGGGCGAAAGTTGCGTAAGTTCCGATAATTCGGTCAGGGTTATTTTCGAATTGATATTTTCATGCATAAAGTCGATAATCTTTTCCACCTTCAAGGAAGCCCCGTAATTCTGATTTTGCCTTTGGGTATTTTGGTAAATGGCAATCAATAATCCTTCCAGCAGGGTCCGGGCCACAAATTCATAGCCCGGCAGTTTGGCATTCCAGCTATCGGTTAATTTCTTAAAGGCATCCTGGATCGAATAGCTATCCTGTAATGCCTGGACCGGCTGTAATGGGACTCTCTGCACCCGGTCGTTAATAGCCCAGCTACCATCATTAAAACTGACAAGCACAAAGCTGAAATGGACCGAAAAAAAACATCCCGGCCCCTCCACGTCGATTTTCATGGAATGAAGTACATCCGGACCAATATAAAGCAGCATACCGCCTTTTATTGGATATTTTTTTCTTTCCAATGTAATACTGCCCTTCCCCCCGGTAACCAAAATCAGTTCGTGATGCTGCAGGGTCCGGGTGATTGTTTTGGAATATTCGCCGGTAGCGTCGAATTTCCGATACTTGCAATAATGAATGTGAAAAAACAGGTTTTTCAGGATCATGGCTGCCTCCATTCTTTCCGATGGAAACAAAGTTTCCGGTTTATCCTTTACAAACTCAATCCACCCAAAACAAGTTCAATTCTTTCTTTTG
>DNPQ01000594.1:1878-3143 GCA_003501335.1 Bacillota bacterium | reverse complement strand
GGATCTCCAAGGAAAAAATGGCCCAGGCATCCGGACTGATCGCGATTACCCGTCAAGTGGGCGGCAGCTTCGGCGTGGCCCTGCTTGGCACCATTTTAATTCAACGCCAGATATTTCATACGGCCATTATCGGGCAATCCATTCAAACGGGGTCCCCCGTATTCCAGCATTCTTTAAATAGCTATGCCACATTTGCCAAGGCCATGGCCGGAAGTTCGGCTCATTTTTATCAAGCATTGTTGCAGGCTCAGTCGATGCTGGGCAGCTATTTGGCCAAACAGGCCTATGTTCAAGCCATTAATGATTGTTACTGGGTCACCGCTTTTTTGACATTAGCGGGGATTATTCCGGTGCTTTTGTTCCGGATCAAAACAAAATCTCCAGTCAATCGCAAATCTTAAAAAATGAATATCCGGGAATATCAGGCGAGAGGAGTCTGTCTAATGATAAAAAAATTATGGGTTATTTTAGGAATCACGATATTTATGGGCCTGCCGGGAATGATCTATGCCGCTGATTCACCAGTTACGGCGGAGCCGGAAATGTTATCCCTGGATCGCTGTTTGGAACTGGCTTCGAATAATAGTCAAACTGTTAAAGCAGCCGAGAAAAAGGTGGAAATTGCTCAAACGGCTGTTACCGAAGCACGAGGTGCTTATTGGCCAAAACTTGATTATTCCGTCTTTTCTGATAAGGCTCAAGAAGCGATTTACCCCTATGACGCGTTTGTCTACCCCGGAGCTTCCACCGATTATTCGGGAGCGATCATTTCGTTGACGCAAGACCTTTATTCCGGGGGCAAGTCAGCCAATGAACTCCAGCTTGCCAAAATCCAATTGGACATGGCCCGGGAAAATGAGCGCCAGGTTAAACAACAGTTGACTTTTCAGGTAAAGCAGGCCTTTTATCAGGTTTGGCTGGCGGAGCAGGTGCTGAAAGTCTCTGAATCCTCCTTAGACAATATGGAACAGCATGTGGTCAAAACTGAGAACTTATATAAGATAGGGACAGTTTCCAAATTTGAATTACTGCGGGCGAAAGTACAGCGGGACTCTTTAAAGCCCCAGTTGATCAGCGCACAAAATGATCTTAAAGTGGCTAAACTGAATTTGGCGATCCTGATGGGATTAGCCAAAGGCCAGCAATATTCGGTGGACTTTCATGCCGATCAGCTGAAGATCCCGGCACAATTCCAGCTGGTAATGGATAAAATTTTGGAGTCCGCCTACCAAAACCGCCCGGAAATACACCAGGTGAAACAAACG
>DNPQ01000594.1:0-1598 GCA_003501335.1 Bacillota bacterium | reverse complement strand
AAATTTTCAATCAATATCAAGAGAAATTGGCGGAGACGGGCTATAAGCCAAAAATTTCCTTAATCGGGCAATACGAAACCGGAAGTTTGGATGAGGACCCCAGCCATTGGAATGATAATAAATTATGGATTCTTTCCCTCAATATCACCGGCAATATCTTTGACGGCTTCTCCACATCCGCCCAAGTAAAAGGGGCCCAAAAAAATGTGGAATTGGCCGCAATTCAGGAAGCGGGATTACGGGATCAAATCAAGCTGGATGTGGAACAAGCGACCCAAAATATTCAGGAAAGCTTGGAAGTGATCCGCGCCAACCAGTCCAATATTGATATGGCCAAGGAATCCTTGGACGAAACCCAAGGCCGTTTTGGGGAAGGTTTGGCCACTACCATGGATATTATGGACTCCCAATTAGCGTTGGATGAAGCTTTAAATGGATGTTACCGGGGAATAGCCCTTTACTTGACGGCCGAGGCCAAACTTGATTTAGTTACAGGCCGGGGCTGAAGGATTTGCGCAACGATTGAGTATGTGTACTGAAGAGTTAAGTATGCGTGCGCAACGATTGCGCATGGTAACGGTAGTAGGTTAGTTGCTTTTTCATCGTGAGATAGAGTATATTGGAATCAATATCAAAAACGCCGTGAAAGAAGAATAGAGCATGAGGGTGCTGCAGGGTATCAAAAAGTTATGGACCGGTTTTCAATGCCGCAGAAAGGAACATCGCCGGAAGCGGCAGAACGCTATCCGGGAGTTTATGAGGAAGCATATGGAATATCACCGCCAACAAAAAATTTTCTTTCAAGCAGACAATTGTCAAGAACAACTCGATCCTAAAAAATTTAACGAGTTCCAGCATTACAATCGGCGCCTGAAATATATACGGCCGGTATTCATCATAATTAACCTCACCCTGTGGTGTTTGATCATCCGATACATGGGGATCGGCATTTTCGGTGTCTTCATAGCGGTGCTACTCAGTATTGGCGGAATTTACGAACTTTTTTTCCTGTGGCGTTTGGAAAAAAGGGTTTTCAATCCGATTGATCAGCTAAAAAAAGGGGTCGAAGAGATTGCCAGGGGAAATTATGGAGTGCGGATCGAGTGTGATGTGCTCAACGATATTACTCTTCTGGTGGCTTCCTTTAATCAGATGGCCCGGAAGTTACAGGAGGGTGAAAAGATTAAGGCCCAGTATGAAGAGAACCGCAAAGATTTACTGGCTAACATCTCTCACGACTTGAAGACTCCGATCACTTCCATTCAGGGTTATATTGAGGCGATTTTGGAACGGTCGGACCTGGATCAGGAGGCGCTCCGTCGCTATCTTCAAATTATTTATCATAATACGGCTTATATGAATAAGCTCATTGACGACCTATTCCTTTTCTCCAAACTGGATCTGGACAAACTGGAGTTTCGATTCGAAAATATCCCGGCCCGCAATTTCATGAATGATTTAATGGAAGAATTAGGGCTGGAACTGGTGGAACAGCAGGTTCAATTTCTCTATAGCGACCATTTAACCTCCGACTGCATTGTTAATATCGACCGGAAGCGGATTCATCAGGCTGTCCGGAATATTATCGGAAATGCCAT